>NZ_JBLJDO010000004.1:207840-209206 GCF_059410345.1 Sulfurivermis sp.
ACGCCGAAGGGGTCACGCCGAACGCCGAAGGGGTCACGCCGAACGCCGAAGGGGTCACGCCGAACGCCGAAGGGGTCACGCCGAACGCCGAAGGGGTCACGCCGAACGCCGAAGGGGTCACGCCGAACGCCGAAGGGGTCACGCCGAACGCCGAAGGGGTCAAACGCCGAAGGGGTCAGGTCTTGCCTTTTGCCTTTTCCGCCGAAGCCACTATTCGACTCACCCGTGAGTAGTGCAGCCCAAAATGATCACCTATCGCCTTAAGGCTATAACCTCCGCTCCGATAGGCCGTTACAATAGCATCGTCTCGGTCGCGGTGCTTCTGCGCATAGTAGTCGAGGGACTTAGCAGGCTTCCGGCGCTGGGCCACAGGAATCTCGCTAAGATCCTTACCTTTCTCCAGACCCGTCTGTAACTTGTCGACAAATTGTTCGTTGCCCAAGTAGATTTGGTTTCTCAGCTGCTGCCAAGGACTGGGCTGATTCTTTCCCTCCGCGACAAAAGCGCGGTAGCGCTCCAACGCCGGCCCCTTACGTGTTCCGAAAGCTGAAAGGACCCAGTCGGTTTGCAGCCAAGGTGGGGGCGAGGAAAAGCCCGCTGTTGCCCGGTAACTGCTCCAGGGCCAGTCTTTGACGCTACGCACCATGCCGGCACGCACGGGGTTGAGCACAATATAGCGGGCCAATTCCAGCAGGTAGCTGTCTTTCTGGACGATGATGGCTTTGTAGCGTCCCTGAAAGACATGGCCGACGCGCTGATGGCGTCGATTGAAGCGCTGGGTGTAGATGCCATTGAACTGGCGCATGCCCTGAGCAAGGTTGCCGTCCGGCGTTTCCACCAGCAGGTGGTAGTGATTGCTCATCAGGCAGTAGGCGTGGAGGGTCCAGTTGAACCGCTTCACCACCTCTCCCAGGACGGCCAGACTGGTAGCGCGGTCATCATCGTCCAGATAGATGTCTTCCTGCCCATCGCCACGAGAGGTGACGTGGTAGAGCGCACCATGGAACTCAAGTCGCAGTGGTCGGGCCATAAAGCAACCCTAGCAGAGAAAAGGCAAAAGGCAAGACCTGACCCCGTGTTCCTTGACCCCGTGTTCCTCGCCCCTTGGTGTATTTCTCGAAACCCGTGGTCATGCTCAGTTGCTTCATTATTCCCGTCCTCGGCTCCGGTCATGCGGTTGCAAGATCAGATCGGGGACTTTTGCAGAAGTTCCCTAGCGCTACTTTCGCTGCTCTACATTGGCACCGCGCCCGGGGGCGGCGGTGGCTCCGTTACGCCATATCCTATGGAGACTGTTCGTCGGTTGGCTCATCATGCTTTCTAATCCGCAGAAGAAGCAGTCCGACGAACACGAATGCGAGTGCAC
>NZ_JBLJDO010000021.1:0-51761 GCF_059410345.1 Sulfurivermis sp.
CGGGCACGGAAACGACGCCCCAGCCAGACGACACGGGTCCTTCCTGGCCGAAAAGCCATGCGGGGGGCGCGAGCGCAGCATTTCGCTACCGTCCGACCAGAAAACAAGGTTTGCAGGGTTTGCGGTTTGCAGGCCGGCGCCGCCGACACGGCCAGCGACAGGAAGGACGGCCAGGGTACGCAGCTCGTGCGTACCCCAAGGGTCGGACCTGAACTCCGACCCCTTGCGGCGCGGCTGACCGTCAGCCGATGCGGTACACCCGCTCGCCGGCTGCGTTGTGCGTCAGCACCACGTTCAGGCCCAGGCGCTTGCGCAGCAGGCCCGAGATCGCGCCGCGCACGGAATGCGGCTGCCAGCCGGTGGCCAGCATGAGCTGCAGGTTGGTCGCCCCCTGCGGGCGGCGCAGCGCCAACACGAGGGCGGCGATCTTGGTGCCGGGGCGGACCGGGATGCCCTCCAGAAGTTGGAGGTCGTCAGGGGTGTCCACTTCTTGGAGGCCCTCTGCCGTCGGCGGGGCGGGCCGCTTGCGCCCGGCCACGGCGTAGCCGGCGTCGGTCACCACGAAGCCCCCGTCACTGGCCTCGATCCACTCGCGCCGCATCAGCGCCGTCATCGCCTTGGCCCGCGCGCCGCCGCGCAGGTTGGCGGGCGGAATCACACGCCCATCGGCGCGGCGGGCGGCGGCACGCAGTAGCAGGGCCTGGGTCGGGGTGAGCTTGGGCAGGGTTTCCATCGCGGCCTCCGTCACTCGGACCGACCGTCGAAGATGGCGAGCAGGTCGTCGAGCGCCTGCTCCACCCGCCCCAGGTCGCCGACGTGGCCCCAGTGGACGGCGTCGGGGTCGTGGCCGAAGTGGTCGTCGGCCAGCTGCTGCAGCCGCGCCAGCTTGGCGTGGATCTGCACGGTGCGCGCGGCGTAGGCCGCGCGAGGGTCGTTGTGGCGCATCGGTGTCTCCGGGTTGATCGCGACGCCCTGATTCACGCGCTGTTCCGCCCCGAAGCCAAGCTTGGGCGATCACGTTTCGGCTGATAGACTTTCATCCGGTTTAATCCACCTGAGGCGCTTCCAGTTGGCAAGCGCGGACACCATGACCACAGAACCGTGGGTTTCCGTCGAGCAGGTCGCCCAACACCTGGGCGTGGCCAAGGACACCGTGTACCGCTGGCGCGAGCACCGCGGGCTGCCGGCGCACCGCGTTGGGCGCCTGTGGAAGTTCAAGCTGTCCGAAGTGGACGACTGGGTGCGCGCCGGAGGCGCGGATGAAGAACAAAGCGCGGGCGGCAACAACGCCCGCAAGAACTGAAGGTTTTGATGCGCCATGCCCACACTGAACTGGATCGGCAAGGAAGCTGTCGTCAAGCATCACAAGGAAGTGCCCTTCCGTCTCCTGGAGCCGGTGCCCGAGCTCTCCTGCGGCGACAGCGGCAGCGGCAACCTCATCGTGCAGGGCGACAACCTGCATGCGCTCAAGGCCCTGCTGCCGCGCTACGCCGGCCAGGTGAAGTGCATCTACATCGACCCCCCCTACAACACCGGCAACGAGGGCTGGGTCTACAACGACAACGTCAACAGCCCGGAGATCCGCAAGTGGCTGGGTGAGGTGGTTGGCAAGGAAGGCGAGACGCTGGACCGGCACGACCGCTGGCTGTGCATGATGTACCCGCGCCTGGTGCTGTTGCGGCAGTTCCTGCGCGAGGACGGCGCGATTTTCGTATCCATCGATGACAACGAAGTGGCCGCGCTACGGTTGGTGATGGACGAGATTTTTGGGGCGAAAAATTTTGTGGCGACCGTCCTGTGGCAGAAGGTTTTTGCGCCGAAGAACTCTGCTCGCCATTTTTCTGAGGATCACGATTACATTGTCATTTACGCTTTAAACGCGGACAGTTGGCGCCCTAACCTGATTCCTCGTGACGAAGGCGCGAGCGCGAGATATAAGAATCCGGATAATGACCCACGTGGCCCATGGACATCGGGCGACTTGCAAGCACGCAACTACTACTCTGAAGGAACCTACCCGGTCACCTGCCCATCTGGTCGAGTCATATCCGGTCCAGGAAAAGGAATGTACTGGCGAGTATCAAAAGCCAACTTCGACCGCCTGAATCAAGAGGGGCGTATCTGGTGGGGCGAGTCTGGGAACAATATGCCTCGCCTCAAGCGCTATCTCTCCGATGTAAAGGATGGCGTGGTGCCACAGACAATGTGGTTTTACAAAGATGTCGGGCACACTCAGGAAGCGAAAAAAGAACTGCTCGAACTGGTCGACTTCAACACGTCTGACGACGTTTTCATCACGCCGAAACCCACCCGGCTCATTCAGCGCATCCTGCAAATCGCCACCGACAAGGATTCCCTCATCCTCGACTCCTTCGCCGGCTCCGGCACCACGGCCCATGCCGTGCTCAAGCAAAACGCCGAGGACGGCGGCAAGCGTCGCTTCATCCTGGTCGAAATGGATGAAAACATCGCCCGCAATGTCACCGCCGAACGCGTGCGGCGCGCCGCGCTGGGCTACACCAATGCCAAAGGGCAAGCGGTGACTGGCCTTGGCAGCGGCTTCCAGTTCTGTCGTCTGTCCGCCGAACCGCTGTTCGATGCCGACGGCCAGATTCGCCGCGACGTGACCTTTGCTCAACTGGCCGAGTTCGTCTGGTTTGCCGAAACCGGCACAGGCTTCACCGGCACCGCCGATTCGCCACTGCTCGGCGTGCACGAGGGCCGCGCCATCTACCTGCTCTACAACGGCATCCTCAAAGACCGCTCTGTCGCTGGCGGCAACGTGCTGACCGGCCCGGTGTTCGATGTGCTGCCTAAGTTCCCCGGCCCCAAAGTGATCTACGCCGCTGCCAACCGCATGGGGGCCCGCACAGCACGCGAGGGCATCACCTTCAAGCAAACCCCTTACGCGCTGGAGGTGTAAAGCATGAGCACGTTCGCGCCCAAGACCTACCAGCAGCAGGTGCTCGACAGCGTCGAGGCCTATTTCAAGGCCTGCCACGAACTGCCGTCGCCGTCGATCGCCTTCACCGCCACCACGGAGCGGCTGTGGGGGCGTGGTAATGCGTACAACCCGCTTTCGGGCTTTCCGCCCGACATGCCGTACTTCTGCCTGCGCGTGCCCACCGGCGGCGGCAAGACCTGGCTGGCGGCCAAGAGCGTGGCGTTGGTCAATACGCATCTGCTGCGCTGCGAGCACAGCGTGATCCTGTGGCTGGTGCCGAGCAAGCCCATCCGCGAGCAGACCTTGCGGGCCCTGCGCGACCGCCTGCATCCGTACCACGCGGCGCTGCGAGAGGCCGGGCCCATCACGGTGATGGATCTCGACGAGGCCAAGAGCGTGACCCGTGCGACGCTGGACACCTCGACCACGATCATCGTCGCCACCCGGCAGGCGTTTCAGGTGGAGGACGAAGAGTCCCGCAAGGTGTACCAGAGCAGCGGCGCGCTGATGCACCACTTCGACAACCTGTCGCCCACGCAGCGCGACGGCCTATTGAGCGACGGCGAAGGTGCCGAACGCACGACGCCGTGCTCGCTGGCCAACGTGCTGCGGCTGCGCCGGCCCTTCGTGGTGGTGGACGAGGCACACAACAGCCGCACCGAACTGGCCTTCGACATGCTGGCGCGCTTCCGCCCCAGCGGCGTGATGGAGCTGACCGCCACGCCCGACCTGGAGCGCACGCCCAGCAACGTGCTGCACAGCGTCTCCGCCGCCGAGTTGAAGGCGGAGGAAATGATCAAGCTGCCCGTGGTCCTGGAAACCGAGCCGAACTGGCAACAGTGCCTGGCCGATGCCATCGGCCGGCGCGATGCCCTGCACAAGCTGGCCGATGAGGAACGCCGCGCGGGCAGCCCCTACCTGCGGCCGCTGGTGTTGATTCAGGCGGAGCCACGACGCGCGGGGGTGGAGACGCTGGACGTTGAGCGCGTGAAGAACGAGCTGATCTCCAACCACGGCATTCCGGCCAGCGAGATCGTCGTGGCCACCGGCGAGGAAAAGGGGCTGGAGCAGATCGACGCCGACTACAAGCTGGGCATTGCCGACCCGGCCTGCCCGGTGAAGTTCGTCATCACCCAGAAGGCGTTGGCCGAGGGTTGGGACTGCCCGTTTGCCTACATCCTGGTCAGCATGGCCTCGCTGTCATCGGCCACGGCAGTGGAGCAGTTGCTCGGGCGCGTGTTGCGTCAACCCGGCGCCAGCCATCGGCAGGCCAAGGCGTTGAATCAGTCCTACGCCTTCGTGGTCTCACGCAACTTTGCCGAGACGGCAGGTGCGCTGAGAGACCGTCTGGTGGCGGGCGCGGGCTTCGAACGACGGGAGGTGACCGAGTTCGTCACCGCAGCCAAGGCTGAGCAGGCGCGGCTGGACTTGGAAGGCCACGCCGGGCGCGTTGTGGTTCGGCCAGTGGCGATCACGTTGACGGAAAAGCCCGATCTCAAGAGAGTGCCCAAGCCGGTGCGCGACAAGGTGAGCTGGGACGGCAAGCTCAACACGTTGACCATCACCACGCCGCTTACCGAGGACGAGACCGAAGTGCTCAAGGCCTCGGTAACCAGCGATTCGGCGGCGGCGGCCATCGTCGAGGCGGCCGAGATCAGCCGGACAACGGCCATCGAGTTCTTCCAGACGCCGGCCGAGTTGGGGGAGCGCTTCCGCGTGCCACAGCTGGCCTTGCGCGTGCAGGGTGAGCTGCAACTGTTCGACGACCCGGAGGTTCTCGACTACCCGTGGGACTTGTCGACGTATGACGCCGCGCCGACAGGTGACGACATCACCGCGCTGGGCGCGGGCCTCAAGGTCTCCGAAGGCGGCGAGATCGATGTCGATGGCGAGAGCGGCAAAGTCGTCTCGCGATTCCTACCCGATTTGCAGCGTGACCTGGGGCTGGTCTATCAGCCCGAGCACTGGGACGAGGTACGTCTCGCGACGTGGCTGTGCCGGAATCTGCCGGAGCCGTCACTCACCCACGCGAGCAAGCAAGCCTTCGTGGCCAAGTGGCTGACCGAACTGTTGCGCCGTGAGGGCTTCACGCTGGCCCGTGCGAATCTGCAGAAGTTCATGCTGCGCAACCTGTTGGAAGCACGCATTCGTGAGCTGCGCAGGCTGGCTGTCGGCAAGGCGTTCCAGCAGGCACTGTTTGGCGACGATGCGGCATCGCGCGTCGCGGTGACGGATCAGTACGCCTTTGAGTTCCACGCGCAGGCCTACGCGCCCAGCCGTGACTATGACGGCCGTTTCGGGCACTTCGACTTCCGCAAGCACTTCTACGGCCGCATCGGCGACTTCGACAGCAAGGAGGAGTTCGAGTGCGCCTGCTGGCTGGACATTCAAGCGCAGCAGGGACGCATCCAGTTCTGGGTGCGCAACCTCGTTCGACGCGAAGGCAGTTCGTTCTTCCTGCAGAAGGCCGACGGGCGCTTCTACCCTGACTTCCTGTGTCAGCTGCCGGGCAGCGCAGACCAGCCCGGCCCGATCCTCGCCGTCGAGTACAAGGGCGCGGATCGTTGGGCTGGCGCGGAAGATGACCGGTTGATCGGCGGCCTGTGGGCGAACCTGTCCGAAGGGCGCTGCCGCTTCGTGATGGTCAAGGACAAGCGGTGGGATTGGATCGAGGAGAAGCTGTGATGAGCGACTTCCAGCGGCAGTACGCCCTGTGGGACGAGTTCCTCGCAACGTGGCCGCGCACCCGCCTGGCCACGATGACGCTGGACGAGTACACCCAGGCCGGTTCGAAGGACAGCTTCACGTACTGGATCGAATCTCGCCTCGATGAGATGGGAAGTATCTGGGGCGGGTCGGCATTCAAGTTCGGCGTGTTCTCGCGCGGCAACACCGACGATAAGAAGTCGGATACCAAGCTGAGCTACTCGGACACCCACGGCTGGTATTCATCGCTCGGTGCGACGGCTGAAGAGGCCTTTCAGAAGGTGCGCGGTCACGTCGTGCAGGTAGCGGACCTCGCCGCCCAAGGTGATCTCGATGGCATTCAGGCCTTCGATCACCTGGGTGAGGCCATCAAGTGGAAGATTGCCTTCCACTACCAGGACCGGCAGGCACCGGTGATCGTGGACATCTTCAAGCGGGCTCCGTTGGCCGTATTCGTCGGCGGCACCGCGAGCCAGAGCATGGCCACCTTGCAAAAGTCGGCGCTGGCGAGACGGCCCCCCGATGTCGGCATTCTGGAGTTTGGCCGTCAGGTATGGGAGGCGTGGAGCGTGAAGAATCTGGCGATCTGGAAGCTCTCGCACGGCAACCCGCCCAATTTCACCGAGGCCGAACGCCAGCAATACCTGGAGGGTCAGTGGGCGGTGATGCATCGCGATACCGGCAAGGAGCAAGGCAAGAAGTTTGCCGAGGCGCCGGTTGGCACGCTGTTCTTCCTCTGCCACGGCAACAGCCCGCAGCGCATCGGGCAGTTCACTTCGGAGGCCATGCCCTGCGACAAGGGAGATGGCTGGTTACAGCGCAGCTACCGTGTCCTCAAGCCCGCCCAGCGCACGGATCGCTACACCGCCAACTCCAAGGGATGGTCGCCGCAGGGCAATTCGACCTTCTGGCAGGTGGGTGCGCACGACCTGCCCGAGTTCGAGTCCACCTTGCTCAAGCCTTACTTCGGCACGGACTTGGCGGAATTGGCCGCGTTGGCCGGTGAACCCATCGAGGCAGCCAGTCTCGGAACCGCCGCTACACACACGCCCGCACCAGCGCACGCGCCGACGCCGATCACGGCCAGCAAGCCCGTCGCGACCTGCGTGAACCGCATCTATTACGGCCCACCGGGAACCGGCAAGACGTACACGCTGACCCGGTTGCTCAAGCGCGACTACGAGCAGCCGGCGAAATCGATCTCCACCGAGGCCTGGCAAAGCCAGCTCATCGCCGAGAAGATCGCCGTACTCAAGTGGTGGGAGGGCGCAGCCGCCGCACTGTATGACCTCGGCGGCAAAGCCAAGGTGGCGGACATCGCGGCGCACCGATTCATCCAGGCCATCACCGCGGCCAATGGGTCAAACCGCAATGTGCGACAGACGCTCTGGCGTACCTTGCAGAACCACACCGTGGACGAGTCCACGACGGTCAAGATGAAGAAGCGCCTGAGCCCGGCTGTGTTCGACAAGACGGTGGACTCGGTATGGCAGTTTGCCGGTGACTGGCAAGAGGCCTGCGCGGATCTGATCGCGCTCGTCGAACAACTCAAGCAGGGGCAGCAAGACGCCGGCGCCGTGCAGCGCTACAGCTTCGTCACCTTCCACCAGTCCTACGGCTATGAGGATTTCGTCGAGGGCCTGCGGCCGGTGCTGGCCGGCGAGGCGGAGGCAGGCGAAGTGGCCTACGAGATTCGCCCGGGCGTGTTCAAGGAGCTGTGCCGCAAGGCGCGTCAGTCGCCCGATCAGCGGTTCGCGATGGTGATCGACGAAATCAACCGGGGCAACATCAGCAAGATCTTTGGCGAGTTGATCACGCTGGTTGAGGCCGACAAGCGCGACCCGCTCGATGGCAGTAGTCCGCCCGCGGAAGTGACCTTGGCCTATTCGGGTGAGAAGTTCTCCGTGCCCGCCAACGTGGACATCATCGGCACGATGAACACGGCGGATCGATCGCTGGCCTTGCTGGATACTGCCCTGCGTCGTCGTTTCGAGTTCGTGCCGCTGATGCCCGACACGCGCGCCGAGAAGGATCCTGCTGACCCAGACAGTGCGCCGCTGGCTGCGCTGGTGGTTACGACGGATGCGGGGGTGATCGATATCCGCTTGCTGCTGCAGCGGATGAACGAGCGCATCGAGGCGCTGTACGACCGCGACCACTGCATCGGCCATGCCTACTTCACAGGCCTCGCAGACTCCGAAGACGGGCCGCCGCGGTTCGAGGCCCTGGCCGCCACATTCCGCCACCGCATCGTCCCGCTGCTGGAGGAGTACTTCTTCGAGGACTGGCGCAAGATTCGTCTGGTGCTGGCGGACAACCAGAAGGGCGACCCGGCGATCCAGTTCATCCGCGAGAGCGTTGACCACGAGCAGGACCTGTCCACCCTGTTCGGCAATGACCACGGGCTCGACAGCTACGCCACCAAGCGGCGGTACAGCCTGCAGGAATCGGCGTTCTCGCAGCCGCTGGCGTACATGGCGATCTACCAGGCGACCGCCTGAGGGTCGAGGCGGGCGAATGGCCGGCATCACGATCTACGAGTTCGAGGCGCTGGTGGCGATGGCGCCCGGCGCGCCCGATACCGGTGGATTCCACCCGGTGCCGCCCAGCGTCTTCACCTGGCTGGAATCGCAGGCGCTGCGTGCTGCCGAGGCGAGCGAATCGGCCTGGGTTCGTGTCACGCAGCGGCGCGGCCGCAGGGCCGTTCAGGTCACCAGCTTTGTCGGCGTGATCCGCGCCCCGGATGGCTTCCAGATCGAGGTACTGCCGAAGGTCGGCAAGTCGATCGGCGGTGGTGATGCGCAGGCTCGCCGGCTGCTGGTCGAGATGCTGCGCTGCCTAGGCGGTTTCCGCCACGTCCAGACCGACAGCGCCAAGCTCGTGGCCACGCGCATGCCTTTGCTGGAGGTGTTCATTGGCGAGTTCCTGCGCGCCGTGGAGCACATCGTCAAGCGAGGCCTGCGCAACGACTATCGCTTGCGTCAGGACAACGTCATCGCGCTGCGCGGCAAACTGCAGATGGCCATGCACCTGCGGCAGAACCTGTGCCGACGGGATCGCTTCTTTGCGGAGTTCGACGAGTTCTCGACCAACCGGCCCGAGAACCGCTTGCTGCACGCAGCGCTTCGGCGCGCCCTGTCGTGGACGGCGGCGCAGGCGCATCAGCAACTCGCTCGTGAGCTGTGCTTTGTGTTCGCCGAGGTGCCGCAGTCGGAACGACCGGCCGTGGACTTCTCCAGGGTTCGTCTGGATCGCGGTATGGGGCACTACGCCGATGCCCTGGCATGGGCAAGGCTGATCCTGGGAGATGAATCGCCACTCACCGGGGCGGGTGGTCATCGGGCGCCGTCACTGCTGTTCCCGATGGAGGCGGTGTTCGAGGCCTATGTCGCCAAGCATCTTGCTCGACAGCTGGCGCCCCCGTTCACGCTGCGAACGCAGGCACGCAGCTTCTCCTTGGTTCGGCATCAGGAGCAGGACTGGTTTCGCCTGAAGCCGGATCTGCTCGTCCAGGAAGCGGGCAAGAACCGCCTGGTGCTCGACACGAAATGGAAGCTGCTCGACGACAGCAAGGCGACGGGTGCCGACAAGTACGGACTGGATCAGGGTGACTTCTATCAGCTGCACGCCTATGGTCAGAGCTACCTCGATGGTCAGGGAGACGTGGTGCTGATCTTTCCGAGGACGGATGCCTTCGACCGGGCGCTGCCCGTGTTCAATTTCCCGAAGTCCAAGAGCCTGCGGCTATGGGTGCTGCCGTTCTGCTTGCGCGAGCGCGTGCTGGTCCTTCCGACCGATGGCAGTCTCGATGTCTGGTTTTCGGCGGGACATTAAAAGCTGGCGATTGCCCGGACGGATGGACCATCCGAGGCGCAACTTCAAGTGGCATGACATGTTTTGCATCGATCCGGTAGACGCCGCAATTCATGAGCGCCGGCACGATGGCCGACAGCGATGAACTTTCGGCGTTGCGCGCCGAGAACTCCCGTCTGATCGCACTGCTCGAGTCGCACGGCATCGAGTGGCGTGCGCGTCAGCAGCCCACTCCGCCGCCTGTGGAGTCATCGAGACTGTCCACCGACGAAAAGGTCGCGCTCTTCCGGCGCCTGTTCCGCGGCCGCACCGACGTGTTCCCCGTTCGATGGGAAAGCAAGACCACCGGCAAGTCGGGCTACGCGCCAGCCTGCGCGAATGAGTGGCGCGCCGGCGTGTGCGAGAAGCCACGCATCAAATGCGGCGATTGCGCCAATCGCATGCTCATCCCGCTGTCGGACGCCGTGATCTACAAGCACCTGGCCGGCGATCACACGGTCGGGGTGTATCCCCTGTTGGAGGACGACAGCTGCTACTTCCTGGCTGTCGACTTTGACGAGGCCGAATGGCGGGATGATGCACAGGCATTCATGCAGTCGTGCGCAGAGCTTGGTGTGCCGGCGGCGCTGGAGATTTCGCGCTCCGGTCAGGGGGCTCACGTCTGGGTGTTCTTTGCCGACCGGGTGGCGGCGCGCGATGCCCGCCGCCTGGGCACGGCCATCGTCAGTCATACCTGCGCGCGCACGCGGCAGCTCCGCCTCACGTCTTACGACCGGCTGTTCCCGAACCAGGACACGATGCCCAAAGGTGGGTTCGGCAATCTGATCGCCTTGCCCTTGCAGAAGGGTCCGAGGGAAAGGGGCTTCAGCGTGTTCGTCGACGCCGAGCTGCGCCCATACCCGGACCAATGGGCATTCCTGGCCTCCATCCAGCCGATGGCCGCGCACGACATCGAGCCGACCATCCTGCGTGCCACGGGTGGCGTCCATCCGCTGGACGTCACCTTCATCGACGACGAAGACCTGGCCACGCCGTGGAAACGCGAGAGCACTTCGACCAAGAAGCTGCCCGGGCCGATGCCAAAGTCACTAAGCGTGACGCTGGCCAACCTGATCTATTTCGAGAAGGCCAAACTGCCGCAGGCGCTGGCCAACCGCCTGATCCGGCTGGCAGCGTTCCAGAACCCCGAGTTCTACAAGGCGCAGGCGATGCGGATGTCGGTGTGGGACAAACCGCGTGTCATCGGCTGCGCCGAGAACTACCCCCAGCACATCGCGCTACCCCGAGGGTGTCTGGATGCCGCCCTGTCACTGCTGCGTGAAAACGGCATCGTCTGCGACCTGAGAGACGAACGCGTTGCCGGCCAGCCGCTGGACGTGTCTTTCGTCGGCAGTCTGCGTCCCGACCAGGAAGCCGCCGTCGCGGCGATGCTGCCCTTTGATGCCGGGGTGCTGTGCGCACCGACCGCCTTCGGCAAGACGGTGACGGCCGCCGCGATGATCGCGCGCCGGGGCGTCAATACCTTGGTGCTGGTTCATCGAACCGAACTGCTCAAGCAGTGGCAGGAGCGGCTGCAGGCGTTTCTGGGCGTCGGCAAGGGTATGGTCGGCACCATTGGCGGCGGCAAGGCCAAGCCCACCGGCAGGATCGACATCGCCGTGATGCAGTCCTTGTCTCGCCAGGGCGAGGTGAACCCGCTGGTCGAGGACTATGGGCAGGTGATCGTCGACGAGTGCCACCACGTCGGCGCAGTCTCCTTCGACGCGATCCTCAAGCGGACCAAGGCGAAATACGTGCTGGGCCTGACGGCGACCCCGATTCGCCGCGACGGGCAGCAGCCAATCATCTTCATGCAGTGCGGGCCGATCCGCCACACGGCGGCTACCCCGGCCGGGGCACCGCACGACCTGGAGGTGGTGCCGCGCTCGCGCCATGCGCGGATCGATCTCCCGCCAGATGCCGGGATCCAGGACGTCTTCCGACATCTCGCCAACGATCAGGCCAGGACCGAGGCCATCGCCGCCGAGGTGCGCGATGCCTTGACGCAGCGGCGGAAGGTGCTGGTCCTGACCGAGCGCACGGAGCATCTCGACGCCATCGAGGCGGCCCTCGGCAGCCTGGAACCGGCGCCTTTCGTGCTGCATGGCCGGATGTCGAAGAAGCAGCGCGCTGACCTCATCGCCCGGCTGGACGCGCTGCCGCCTGACGCGCCCCGAGTCCTCCTGGCCACCGGCAGGCTGGTCGGCGAGGGCTTCGACCATCCGCCGCTGGATACGCTGGTGCTCGCCATGCCGGTGTCCTGGAAGGGCACGCTTCAGCAGTACGCCGGGCGTCTGCACCGGGAACACGCAAGCAAGACCGACGTGCGGATCATCGACTTCGTGGACACCGGCCACCCGGCGCTGCTGCGGATGTGGGACAAGCGGCAGCGTGGCTACCGGGCGATGGGGTATCGCATCAGCAGTGAAGATTTGAAGTGAGGTGTGAATTCGCCAGTGCCTGCAGCAACCCGCGCCAGTGCTCATAAGCTCGGGAGGCCGGTCGGCAGATGGTCAGCCACCCACCACCAATAACAAAACCCCAACCGTTCTCGGTTGGGGTTTTTTATTCGCGCCATCCCTGGCGCTCACCCTTCGGGCCGTCGCTTCGCGACGTTCGGCGCCGCTCCTGCGGCGCACGTCTTGCCTGATCGCGCCGGTTCCCGCGTGTTGTTGGGGGTTCCTGCGGAAGCCTGCGGACTTCGCCGGTCAGCCCGTCAGCCAGTTTCGCGCCGCATTCCACTCTCTCCTGGCCATTCCTCGCTCCGGCCTCTCTCCCTGGAACTGGCCCAAAGTCCGCACGAGCACCGCAGGAGCGGTGCCGAACGGCCATAGGCCGGCCCGTTAGGGTGAGCGCCAAGGATGGTGCGAATAAAGGCCGCAATGCAGCCTCATATGGATCAAAGGGTTACGCGCGGACGAATCAAGCGGTTGGATTGCTCACCCCATCCCTGGGGTTCGCCCCTGCGGGGCCGACTTCGTCGTCCAAATTCGCTCCCAGTGAATTTGTGCAGCATCGGGTGGCGAAGGAAACGCTGCGGTTGCGTTTCATCGGTAGTTATCGAGCACTACCGACACATTGCAACGCGGAAGTACGTGTTTGGATGGTGGCCAAAACAAGAAACGTCTTATCAGGACAATGTCCGGACACCTACAATAGAGGCATCCAAGATCCGTCCGGAGGGGCACCATGAGCACCCTGAATCGTTCCAAGACCGAACGCATTGACGTTCGTGTCAGCACGCCGGTCAAGCAACTGCTGCAGGAAGCCGCGCGCGCCTGCCACAAGAACGTCAGCGAGTTCCTGCTCGACGCGGGGGTGACGGCGGCCGCGCAGACGCTGGCGGATCGTCGCCAGTTCGTGCTCGACGACACACAGTGGCAGGCGTTCCAAGAAGCACTGGATCGGCCTGTGCAAAGCAAGCCGCGTCTGAAGAAGTTGCTGCGTGAACCCGGGGTTCTGGATTGAGCAGTGCTTACTCTTCTGTTCGCAAGCTGGCGGCGACGGATCAGGTCGATGCTTTCGACTGCGGCCAGGCCGCGCTGAACCAGTTCCTGCAGCGCCACGCGCTCGTCAACCAGAAGGCCAACAGCGCGCAGACCTATGTCTGCTGCCAGGGTGAAGTGGTGGTCGGCTTCTACAGCCTGGCCGTTGGTAGCGTCGATCCAGAAGCCGCGTTGTCGAGAGTGATGAAGGGGCTGGCGCGCCACCCGGTGCCGGTCATGATCCTGGCCCGGCTCGCCGTGGACAAGGAACATCAGCGTAAAGGTCTGGGCCAGGCCTTGCTCAAGGATGCGCTGCTGCGTACCGCGCAGGCCGCCGACATCGCCGGCATTCGCTGCCTGTTGGTCCATGCCAAGGACGACGCAGCACGGCAGTGGTACGAATCGTGGGAATTCGAGCCCAGCCCGACTGATCCGTACCATCTGTTCCTGATGCTCAAGTATCTCAAGGGCATGTTGAGCTGAGGTGGTGTCTCCACCTCAGAGCCCGACTCTCTCCCGCTGCTCATCCCACAGCGCTGGCGGATCGACCGCAAGATCGAATAGCGTCTTCGCCCGCGAGCCAAGTCAATTCCAGCCACGACTACTCCGGCAGGTCGTTCAGCTCGTAGCTGGTGCTGCGCCCACCTGCATCCGATTTGCGCAGCACGCCCCGCGCAAGCAAGTCGTTGATGTCACGCAGCGCCGTGTCCGGCGAGCACTTGGCGATGGCCGCCCACTTGCTGCTGGTGAGCTTGCCTTCGAAACCGTCGAGCAGCTTGTTCAGTAACTTCACCTGCCGCTCGTTCAGAGGTGTGGTCGCCCAGCGCTGCCAAAACCGGGTCTTGGTCAGCACGGCATCGAGTGTGTGCTGCGCCTGATCGACGGCGCGATGGAGCGTGTCGAGGAACCAGGCAAGCCACTCGGTGACGTCCATCGACCGGTTGTCAGGCACATCCCTGTGCCTGCCCCCTTCGGGGCTGGCGCGAAAATTTGCTCCCGGCAAATTTTTCTGCGTCTGCTCCAGGATGTCGTAGTAAGCCTTGCGTTCGTGTTGGATCTGCGCCGACAAACTGTAGAAGCGTTGCGGACTGCCATCGGCACGGGCCAGCAACAGATCACCGATGGCTCGGGCGATACGGCCATTGCCGTCGTCGAACGGGTGCAAGGTGACGAACCACAGGTGGCCCAGGCCAGCTTTGATCAGCGGCGGCTCGTTGGATGCACCGTTCAGCCAGTCGAGGAAGCGGCCGGTTTCGGCCTCGAGGCGATCAGCGGGCGGCGCTTCGAAATGCACCCGCTGGCGGCCGATGGGGCCGGACACCACTTGCATGGGGCCACTGGCGTCATCGCGCCAGCTGCCGACCTTGATCTTGGCAAGACCGGAGTAGCCGGTAGGAAACAGCGCGGCATGCCAGCCGAACAGACGCTCCCGCGTTACCGGTGCCTGGCAGTTGGCCGTGGCATCCAGCACCATCTCGACCACGCCCTCGACGTGCCGATCGACCGGCGCAAGCGCGCCGATGTCCACGCCCAGCCTGCGGGCGATGGACGAGCGCACGGATTCGACGTTGAGCTGCTCGCCCTCGATCTCGCTGGTCTTGACCACGTCTTCGGTCAGTGCCGCCAGGCTCGCCTGATCGCGCAGGGCCATGCCCACGTCGGCCAGGCGACCCATCAACAGTCCTTGGGCGCGGCTGACCTCAGCCATAGGCCCAGCCAGTGCTGCCAGGTCGAAGTGCCAGTTCGGCCAGTCTTTGGACTGCCAGATGTATTGGTAATCACCGCTATTCATGCGGAGATTATGGGCCGCGATCTCCGCATGAGCAAGTTATTCGCCGCATTATATGCGGTGAATATGGCGCCATTCGCCGCGTAGTGAGTCGCCTTGCCCCGGGAATGGGGAGAAATGGGTGTGTTACTGGTTGTGGCAACAGACGCAGGTTGGATTCCGGGTTCAGGAACTGAACCGACCCCGAAAGCAGATGAGCCTGCGCAGTCTCCCCTGCCGCTCTCACTTGCCCGCGATGTAGCGCCGATCATCGAAGGTGATCAGCCAGTGCGGTTTCATCAAGGCCATGCCGGTAATCAACATGCCGGTCATGAATCCTTCACCGAACATCATCAGTGGCACATAGGGCAGGTAGTTGCGCATCACGACGTCCAGACTATACGGCCCAAACCCCACCAACAGCAGCGAGCCAGCCGTTACCGTGAGCGCCATGGCCAGGCCGGCGCAGAAGAATGCATTCACCAGGGTATAGACAAAGAAATGATGCGGCAGATACCAGACGGCCAGACGATAGACGGCATGGCTGAACAGGACCGGCAACGCGCCCATCACCAGGGCGTTGATGGCGAAGGACTGCCAGGGTATGACGCCGTTCAGCACGCTGCCGGCCAGCACCAGGCTGATGGCAACCAGAGCGACCTCCCAGCCATACATGAGCATGAACAGGGTGCCGCCGAGCAGGTGGAAGGTGAGTCCCGGCTTGATGCCGGCCTTGAGGCTCCAGATGAGCAGCAGCAGGACACAGCTGCCGAGCAGTACGTGGAGCAGTTCCTTGTTACGAAAGCGCGGCCACGGTGCGCGGCGCACCGCCTTGAACAGCAGCAGGACAAACAGTGCCGTGGCGATCCAATGCAGCCAGGCGGGCAGGAGGACATAGGGCAGATTCATGGGGGCTCCACCGATGATAACCGCACGTAGTATGGCAGAAATGCGAAAAGTAAAAAAAAGCGCGGCATCGCCGCGCTGTCGTCCAAGAGGGGGGAGAGACGACTTACTGCTTGCTGCGGTAGTCGGCAATGGCCGCCTTGATGGCGTCCTCGGCCAGCACCGAGCAATGAATCTTCACCGGCGGCAGGGCCAGTTCCTCGGCAATCTGGCTGTTCTTGATCTGCGCCGCCTCATCCAGGGTCTTGCCCTTCATCCATTCGGTCACCAGAGAACTGGAAGCAATGGCCGAGCCACAGCCATAGGTCTTGAACTTGGCATCCTCGATGACACCGTCGGCGCGCACCTTGATCTGCAGGCGCATCACGTCGCCGCAGGCCGGCGCGCCGACCATGCCGGTGCCCACATCCGGCGCTTCCTTGTCTAGGGCGCCGACGTTGCGCGGATTTTCGTAGTGATCGATGACCTTGTCGCTGTATGCCATGTCGCACCTCAAATTGGCTTGAATACGCACCCCTGCCCAAGGCAGGGTTAATAACTAAGTGTTTTAGTCAAGATTAGCCGCCACGACGTTACCCGTCAAGCGGCGGTATAATCGCGTCTCACCTTCCGCCTGCCGCAACCCCATGCTGTCGCATCTGTTCCGCTCCCTCCGCCACCCGCAGTTCCGCCTGTTCTACTTCGGGCAACTGATTTCGATCACCGGCACCTGGATGCAGAACATGGCCCAGGCCTGGCTGGTCTACCGCCTCAGTCATTCCACCCTGCTGCTCGGTGTGGTCGCCTTCGCCGCCATGCTGCCGGTGCTGCTGTTCGGCCTGGCCGGCGGCATGCTGGCGGACCGCCTGCCACGCCGCTCGCTGCTCATCGCCGCCCAGTTGGTGGCCATGGTGCAGGCTTTGCTGCTGGCCCTGCTGGTCTTCGCCGGCTGGGTGGAAACCTGGCATGTGGTGGTGCTGGCCTTCGTGCTGGGCCTGGTGCATGCGGTGGAAATGCCCAGCCGGCATTCCTTTCTTGCCGAACTGGTGCCGGCGCAGGACCTGCCCAACGCCATCGCGCTCAACTCCTCGATCTTCAACCTGGCGCGCTTCGCCGGCCCGGCCATCGCCGGCGCCCTGGTGGCCGCCTATGGCGAAGGACCGGTGTTCCTGCTGAATGCGCTCAGTTTCCTGGCGGTGCTGTGGGGGTTGCTGCACCTCAGCGCGGGGCGCAGTGCCGCCAGCGAGGCGGCGCAAAGCCAATGGCGCCGTCTGCGCGAGGGGCTGGACTATGCCTGGGATAACCGGCCGATCCGTGCCGCGCTGATCCTGCTCACCGTCGGCAGCCTCACCGCGCCGACCTATACCGTGCTGATGCCGGTGTTCGCCCATCAGGTATTCGGTGGCGGCGCCGGACAACTGGGCCTGCTGCTCGGTACCGCCGGTGCCGGCGCCCTGCTCGCCGCCATGCGCCTGGCCTGGCTGGGCGGGCAGCAGCACCTGAGCAACAACATCGCCCTCGCCGCCCTCACCGCCGGCGCCGGCATGCTGCTGTTCGCCAATACCACGACGCTGCCGCTTGCCCTGCCCCTACTGCTGCTGCTGGGCTTCGCCATCACCACCATGGCCACTTCCATCAACACCCTGATTCAGATGCAGGTGCCCAACCAGTTGCGCGGGCGCATCATGGCGCTGTTTGCCGTGCTGTTCATCGGCATCACCTCGCTGGGCAACCTGCTGGCAGGCTACACAGCCACGCACCTGGGCGTGGTCACCACGGTGATGCTGGCGGGGGTGATATGCGCCGGCGCCGGCGCGACCTACAAGCTGGCGGCGATGAAGTCGAAAGAGGGAACGAAGGGGTAAGACTCAGGACTGCTCGACGGCCACATGCCCGTGGCGGCGGCACTGCTGCAACATATCATGCAACAGGCGGTTCACCTGGTGGCGCTCGTCGCGCTGAAACCCCTCCGCCATGCGTGCGGCATAGGGCGGCGGGATGTGGGCACAGTCCTGGTAACCGGTCACCTCGGCCAGGCGCGCATCGTGATAGATACGGACCTTGAGCCGCAGCGGCGGCGGCAACTGACCGTCGCCACCAAAGGGCGTGGTCAGGGTGAGATGGGTGGTATACGGGCCGGTATCCTCCTCCACCACCACGCGCAGCGCGCCGCTATGGGAGCCCAAAACAAAACAGGCACCGGGCCGCAGCCGCGGCAGCAAACGACGCAGCAACAGATAGTTCTCCTCGAACAACCATAACGGGTGCGGCTGGGGTTTGCGGCGGGAAAGAGGGCTGCGGTTCATGGGCAAAGAGTAACGTTTATTTGCCCAACCAGTCGCCCAGTCGCGCGCGCAGACGCACATGAGCCTGACCGAGCAACTGACTGACGCGCGACTCGCTGACATTGAGCACGGCGCCGATCTCCTTCAGATTGAGTTCCTTGTCGTAATACAGACTGAGCACCAGTCGCTCGCGCTCCGGCAAAGTTTCGATGGCGCCGGCCAGACTGGTGGCGAAGCGCTCATTCTGAATCGCGCGCAATGGCGCCGGTTCGGCGTCCGGCTGTCCATCGCCCATGGCCGATTCATCCAGACCCAGGTCTTCGAAATTGGCCACCTTGCAGGTGCTGGCGTCGAGCAGGATCTGGTGGTACTCGTCGAGGGATATCCCCATCTCGCGCGCCACCTCCTTGTCGGTGGCATCACGTCCGGTGTCCGCCTCTACCCGCTGCACCGCCTCGGCCACGTCGCGCGCCTTGCGATGCACCGACTTGGGCGCCCAATCGTTGCGGCGCAGTTCATCCAGCATGGCGCCGCGCACGCGGATGGAGGCATAGGTCTCGAAGCTGGCGCCCTGCGCCTCGTCGTAGTGGCGCGCCGCATCCAGCAGGCCGATCATGCCGGCCTGGATCAGGTCGTCGACCATCACGCTGGCGGGCAGGCGGCCGATGAGGTGATAGGCAATACGCTTCACCAGCGGCGCATAACGCGTCACCAATTCGTCATCACGGCGTATTCCCTGGGCTGTGTACATGCAGGCGTCTGGGCATCTGGAAGGTGCCTGCGATTATGGCACAGGAGAGAAACAAAAAGGCCCGGGACAGCGCCGCCGTCCCGGGCCTTGTCAGCGTACCAAACCACCTCAGGCGTAGTAATCCACCTCGCCCAGGCCGGCGCCCCCACGCAACGGCGTTTCCGCGACGACGACCTCATCGTTGCCTGCGGCTCCTCCCTGGCCCTGCTGGCCACGTTCGTGCCCATTGCCGAAACCGGCCGCCTGCTCACGCTGCCGGTCATGCTGGGACACCTCCGACTGCGCCAGATTGAGACCGCCATCCTGCAACATGTCACGCAGGCGCGGCATGGCCGCCTCCAGCGCCTCGCGTGTCACCGCATGGTGCGCCACGAAGGCCACCGAGGCCTGATCCTTCTGCACCGACACATGCACCTCGATGGGCCCCATATTGCGCGGGTTGAGGTGGATCTGCGCCTCCTGCAAGCCCTGCTTGGCCATCCACACCACACGCTCGGCCATGGCCTGATCCCAACCCGCCTGGCGCAACGGTACATCCAGGGCCAGCGTCTGCACCGGCGGCGCGGCAGGCGCTGCTGTCGGCCCTGCGGCCGCAACGGTGCTCACCGTCGAGGCCGCCATATTCATCGGCGGCGCTGGCATCTCCTTCGATACGGTCAGACCGGCCAGCTTGAACAACGCCTCGGCGCCCTGACCTTGACTCTGGCCCTGACGGCTACCGCCGTCGCTACGCTGACCGTCCAACTGCGCCGTCACCGCCTGCAAGCTCTTGAGAAAGGCCGGGCTTTGGGAATCTCCCTCCGTGACAGCCCCCGGCTCTTGCTGCGCCGCGCGGCTTACGACCGCCTGTTCACGACCGCGACCTGCCGCCGCCAGCGCATGCATCCAGCGCGGCAGCTCGGCGGTGTCAGCCTCCTCCACCACCTCGGTTGCCACGACCTCGGCCGTATCGGCGGCAATCACCGGCACGGCGGGCGGCAAGAAATTGCCGCTCTCCGCGGTCTCGGCCGGCAACGCCACGTCATCGGCCAGAACGGACGGCGACTCCATCACCGTATCCTGCGGGAACAACAAAATGACCGGTGCGGCGTTTTCGCTGGGCGCCGCCTCGTCGGCTGAGGTCTCCGCCGCCGTGGCAGGGGTAGTTTTCACCGAGTCCGTTGGCGCCTTGTCGGAGCGCGCAGTTTTTGCCGCAGCACGCTCCTGCGTGGCGGAATCAGCGCGTTTTTCCGTGCCGGACGGCTTTACCGCCTCCCGCACCACCGGCTTCCTTCCTTCGGCCGCCTGGTTCATCTGCCCCTTCAGGGCATCGCCGAACAGCCCGGAGGAATCCTGGCCGCCGGCGTCCTGACGCCGGGTGCTACCAGCGCCCCCCACGGGTTGCAACAGATCCGCTATTCCGCTTTTGGCATTCAACATGACGTCTCTCCGAATCGTTTGCCTGTGCTCTGGCATTTACACAGCAAATCACGTGCCACAGTTCATTGCTTGCACTTTCCTCCACCTCCCGACGGGGCAGAGGCGATACTCAAACCGCGCGATTTACTCTTCGTCCTTACCCAAACGGGCGCGCACGCCGTGCTGGGCCATCTCATCCACCGCCTTCTGTTCGCGCTGCCCCTGCTCGTACTGTTCCTGCTCACTGTAGCGTTCGACCACCTTGTCCAGACTCTTGCTCTTGCCGTAGGCCTGCTGCCACAACTGCTGCTTCTGGACACACACACGGGCAGCGCTCTGCACCACCTGCTGCTGCTGCTCGATGGCCTGATTCAGGCTGGCCATGAAGCGGTGGAACTCCTGAAACCGTGCCGCACTGATCCCGGCGCTACCCTGCACCTGAAAATTGCGGACATATTCGGCCTGATAGGCGCGCAACTCGGCCAACCGCCCCTCCTGCTCCTGCAGCAGGCGCTGCGCATTGCCCAGTTCCTTGGCCGCATCCTGCTCGCGCATCTCGGCGATGCGCAGCACCGGTTGCATGCGTTTTGAACGGGTCATCGCCACCACCACCTTTCTTCATGACATCCACGCCGCGCATGGATGTGCCGTACTACCGTCGTGCCAGGGTGCCACCTGCAGCGTTTTCCATCACCGCCGTCAGGTCATGCATGCTCTGCGCAAAATCCACCGGCTCATTGATCCCCTGTTGCAGGAATTGCGTGAGACTCGGATACAGCCGGATCGCCTCGTCGATCTGTGGATTGGAGCCTTTCACATAGGCACCCACGCTGATCAGATCGCGATTCTGCTGATAGGTGGAGTAGATGCGCTTGAAGCTGCGTGCCGTCTGCTGATGTTCAGGTTTGGTGATCTCGGTCATGGCGCGGCTGATGGAGGCTTCGATATCGATGGCCGGATAGTGACCCGCCTCCGCCAGACGGCGTGACAACACCACATGGCCGTCGAGGATGGCGCGAGCCGAGTCGGCAATCGGATCCTGTTGATCGTCACCTTCGGTCAGCACGGTATAAAACGCAGTAATCGAACCGCCACCCACGTCGCCGTTGCCGGCGCGTTCCACCAGTTGCGGCAGCTTGGCGAACACCGATGCAGGATAACCCTTGGTCGCCGGCGGCTCACCGATCGCCAGGGCCAGCTCGCGCTGCGCCTGGGCATAGCGGGTCAGGGAATCCATCAACAGCAGCACGTCACGGCCCTGATCACGAAAATACTCGGCGACACTGGTGGCCAGGGACGCGCCGTGCAGGCGCATTACCGGCGTGGCGTCGGCCGGCGCCGCCACCACCACGGCGCGCGCCATGCCCTCCTCGCCCAGAATGTTCTCGATGAATTCCTTCACCTCGCGGCCACGCTCGCCGATGAGACCCACGACAATGACCTCGGCCGTCGTAAAACGCGTCATCATACCGAGCAGCACACTCTTGCCCACGCCGCTGCCGGCGAACAGACCCATGCGCTGGCCGCGACCCACCGTAAGCAGCGTATTGATGGCTCGCACCCCCACGTCCAGCGGTTCGCGGATCGGACGCCGAGCCATGGGATTGATGGGGCGGCCGGAAAGCGGAATGCGCGCCGTGGTCTCGATGGGCCCCTTGCCGTCCAGCGGCACGCCGGCGCCGT
The DNA here is from genome assembly GCF_059410345.1 of Sulfurivermis sp. Classification (NCBI taxonomy): domain Bacteria; kingdom Pseudomonadati; phylum Pseudomonadota; class Gammaproteobacteria; order Thiohalomonadales; family Thiohalomonadaceae; genus Sulfurivermis; species Sulfurivermis sp. Next base: position 21,758 of record NZ_JBLJDO010000021.1, read on the forward strand.
CGATGACGCGGCCCAGCAGGCCGTCCCCCACCGCCGCCTCATAGCTGCGGCCGGTGGGGATCACGCGCGCATTGGGGCCGATGCCACGAATCGGGCCGGTGGGCATCAGATACAGTTTCTCGCCGGCAAAACCCACCACCTCAGCCTCGATGGACTCGCCGTCGGCATTTTCCACCACGCAGCGCGCACCCACATTGGCGCGTACACCCACCGCCTCCAGGGTCAGGCCGATCATGCGCGTCAGGCGCCCCTCCACCACCAGGGTCTGCACCTCGGCCAGCTGACGCCCGGCGCGTTGCAGGGCGGTGGCCCAACGCTCACTGCGCATCATTTAAATTCGGCTCCGTGGCGGCATCGCTGTGGCGCTCGCCGCCCAGCAACTGGGCCACGATGGCAGCGATACGCTTTTCCACCGTGGCGTCGATGTGGGAGTGCTCGGCATGGATACGGCAACCACCACGGGTCAGCAACGCATCTTCGGCTATGCGCCACCCCGTGTCCTCCATGCCGGCGGCCAAGGCCTCACGTACCAGCGCGGCATCGTCAGGGTGCAAGTGGATGGTCACACGACGGGTTGCCGCCGGAAGTGCCGCCAGCGCCTCACGCACCACACCCACCACCTGTCCTGGATCGGTCTTCAGTTCACGGCGGATGATTTGGCGCGCAATGGCAATGGCCAGAGTCACCAGCTCCTGCTCCACCGTGGCGTCCACCTCTTCCAGAGGAGCAGTGAAGGCAGTGATGATCTGGGTAAGACGCTGCACCGTGGCACGCACCTCCTTCTGGCCAGCAGCCAGCCCCTCCTTGCGCCCGGTCTCGAAACCTTCGCGCTGTGCATCACGCCGGATCTGCTCCAGCTGTTCGGCGGTCAACGGTTTTACGGCAGAAGGGTCCACCTCATCCACCCGGCTGCGTCGGGTTCCCGGCCCTTGCACATCCGGCAACTCCCAGCGTTCATAGGCCGTGAGATTTTCAGAACTGATGACCTTAGACGAACTCATCACCACCGCCTCCCAGGGAGATGTCGCCGCTCTCGGCCATGCGGCGGGCGATGGCCAGGATTTCCTTCTGCGCCGCCTCCACCTCGGACAGGCGTACCGGGCCACGCGCCTCGAGATCATCACGCAGCATTTCGGCGGCACGCTTGGACATGTTCTTCAGCACCTTCTCGGTCACTGCGGCATCAGCCCCCTTCAGGGCGATGATCAGGGTATCGGACGACACCTCGCGCAACAGCGCCTGGATGCTGCGGTCGTCCACCTCGGCCAGGTTGTCGAACACGAACATGAGGTCCTGAATCTTCTGGCCCAGTTCGCCGTCGACTTCCTTCACACGATCAAGGATAGCCCCCTCGATGGAGGTATCCATGAAATTGAGGATATTGGCGGCGGTCTTGGTGCCGCCGACGCTGGACGACTTGAGGTTGCCGGTGGCGCCGGAGAACTGCTTGTCGAGAATTTCATCCAGCTCCTGCAGGGCGCTGGGCTGGATGCCGTCCAGACTGGCGATACGCATCAGGATGTCGGCACGCATGTTTTCCGGCAACAGACTCAACACCTCGGCGGCCTGATCCGAATCCAGATAGGACAGCACGATGGCGATGATCTGCGGGTGTTCCAGTCGCACCACTTCGGCGATGGCGCGCGGCTCCATCCACTTGAGCGCCTCCAGCCCCTTGGAGGAGCGGCCGAGCAGGATACGGTCGATAAGACCGGAGGCCTTGTCCTCGCCCAGGGAGTTGACCAGGATCTTGCGCAGGTATTCCTCGGAACCGACACCGAGGGCGGTCTGATCGCCAAAGGTCTCGGCAAAGCTCGACACCACGTCTTCCACCTGCTCGCGCGACACATTGGAGGTGGAGGCCATCGCCTCACCGATGCGCTGCACCTCTTTCGGCCCCATGTGCTTCATGATGGAGGTAGCCACCTCCTCACCCACCGCCATCATCAGGATAGCGGCGCGCTCGGGACCGGTCAGCTTGGTTTTCTTCTCAGCCATGATGTACGCACCCAGTTACTTTTATTCACCCGCTACCCAGGTCTTGACCACCTGTGCCACGTGCTTGGGATCCTGGCGCGCCATATCACGGATCATGCCGAGGTTGCCTTCGTAGGTGCTGTGCTGTGGCAGGTGCATCACCCCCCCCGGACCACCCAGGGTCAGACGATCTTCCGACATGCCACCCTCCGCCGCCGCCACCGGCACCGGCTGCGGCTTGACCGTCGCCAGGCTGCGCAGCAAGGGGCGCAGCACACCGAACAACAGCAGGATCACCACCAGCGCGCCGAGCAACTGCTTGCTCACGTCCATCACCCACGGCTGCTTCCACAGCGGCGGCTCCGGCAACGGCTCCACGGCCTGGGCGGTCTGGAACGAAGCATTGAGTACATTGACGGTATCGCCGCGCTGCGCGTTGTAACCCACGGCCTCACGCACCAGTGCGGCGATGCGCTCGATCTCTTCGGCGCTGCGCGCCTCGCGCACCATTTCACCGTTCGGACCCACCACCTGACGATCATCGATTACCACCGCCACCGACAGGCGGCGCACCTGGCCGGTAGCCAGCTTGCTGTGACTGATGGTGCGATCCAGCTCGTAATTCTTGGTGGCACGGTTCAGGCTCTTGCCGCTCTGCACGGCACCGGCCGCGCCGGGCTGTCCGGCTGCGCGCTCCGGCACGGTGGCAGGGGCCGGCGGCGTGTTGGTCAACGCCCCGGGAATACCTTGCGCGCCCTCACTGGCCGAGCGCTCTTCATACAACTGTTCGCTGCGCAGCGCCGGCAGATCAGGATTATAGGTTTCCTGCGTCTGCTCGGTGACCGTAAAGTCCACCTCCGCCGATACCTGCGCGCGCACACCCTGCATGCCGACGATGGGCGCCACGATGTTTTCGATACGCGCGATGTAGCTGTCTTCCAGCTTGCGGGTGTATTCGAACTGTTCCTGGTTGACCACCGCATTGGCCTGCTGCTTGCTGCTCAGCAAGCGGCCGCTCTGGTCCACCACGGTGACGCGGCCTGGTTCCAGATTGGGGATACCGGCAGCGACCATATGGGCAATGGCCGCCACCTGCGCCTCTTCCAGGGTACGGCCAGGATACAGGGTCACCAGCACCGAGGCGCTGGGCTGCTGGCGCTCGCGGATGAAGGCGGTCTGCTTGGGCAGGGCCAGATGGACGCGGGCATTTTCCACGCTGTTGATAGTTGTGATGGAACGGGCCAGTTCGCCCTCCAGGGCATGCTGATAACGCGCGGTTTCCATGAACTGGCTGGTGCCGAACTCCTGCTTCTGCTGCAGGATGTCGAGGCCGGTGCCGCTGCTGCGCGGCAGTCCCTCGTCGGCCAGCTTGAGGCGCAGTTCATGCACCGCGCTGGACGGCACCATCAGGGCGCCGGTCTTCTCATCCAGCCTGTACTTGACGCCCTGCTTCTGCAGGGCGTCCATCACCTGGGAGGCGTCTTTGCTGCCGAGATTGGCATAGAGCACACTGTAGCTCGGCTCCTGCGACCACAGCACCACCGCCACACCCAGGGCAACGCTGGCCGCCAGGCCGAACATCAGGCCCACCTGCCGCACCGCGGGCAGGTTGACGAAGCCATCGAACGGCGCGGTCACATTGTCAGCTTTCACCATATCCATTTTCGTATCCGCCATCACTCAGGGTTAGGGTCAGACCTGCATGCGCATGATTTCCTGGTAGGCCTCGACCAGCTTGTTGCGGGTCTGGACCATGGCCTGGAAACCGAGTTCGGCCTTGCTGGAGGCAATCATCGTATCCGCCAGCGACACCGAGGTATCCCCCATGCTGACGGCATTCTTCATTTCTGCCGAATTCTGCTGCAGCGCGTTCACCTGGCCGATGGACTCGCGCAGGAACGACGAGAAATTGACACCGGAGGCCGCCGCCGTGTTCTCGGCAGGGGCGCTGCGGGCCGCAGCGGCCGCCGCGCGCAGTTGCGTAAGTAATTGACTGGTATCGATAGTATTCATGTTTTTGTACCTCGGGCCTACGCCGCGATATCGTCACATGAGTACTTAATGCATATTGCGGGCCAATTTATCGGAAGGTATGGGAATGCGTAGCCCCCTGACTTATCGCTCCCACGCTCTGCGTGGGCGGAGGTGTGCGACGCTCTGCGTCGCGTCACGGCTGGACGCGGAGTGTCCTTAACGACATTCCCACGCAGAGCGTGGGAACGATAATGATGAGGGTGGAAAGTACCTTGTATCTGGGTCTAAACGGCGTAACCCGCCTCGCGCAACCGCGCCAGCTTGTAACGCAGGGTGCGCGGGCTCATGCCGAGGCGCTCGGCCGCCGCCTGGCGGCTGCCCTGGCGCAGAGCCTCGACGATCATCTGGTGCTCATGCTGCTGCATCCCTGCGCTGAAGTCGGCCTCCTCTTCCAGCACCGTGTCCGTCGCCGGCTCGGGAAGTGCGCTCTCGAACATCAGGTCGGCCGGCTGGATCTCGCGCCCGTCCTGCAAAATCAGGGCGCGCTGCAACAGGTTGTCCATCTCGCGCACATTGCCTGGCCAGTCGTAGCGCTGCAAGGCCTGCTCCACCCCGGTCGTCAGGCGCGGCAGCGGGCGTCCCATCTTGCGGGCCAGCTGTGCCAGCAGCGTGCGGGCCAGCGGCACGATGTCGGCGCGGCGCTCGCGCAGCGGCGGCAGATGCAGCGGAAAGACATTGAGGCGATAGTACAGGTCCTCGCGGAAGCGCCCGGCCTGCACCTCGGCGCGCATGTCGCGGTTGGAGGTGGCGAGGATGCGCACATCGAGTGCAATGGGCTTGCCGCCGCCGAGGCGCTCCACCTCGCGCTCCTGCAACACACGCAGCAGCTTGGCCTGCAGGCCCAGTTCCATTTCCGAAATCTCGTCCAGCAACAGGGTACCGCCCTGGGCCTGCTCGAACTTGCCCGGCATGCTCTTGTGGGCGCCGGTGAAGGCGCCCTTTTCGTAGCCGAACAGGGTGGCCTCCAGCATGTTCTCGGGGATGGCCGCGCAGTTGATGGCGACGAAGGGCTGTGCCGCACGCGGCGAATGGCGATGGATATAGCGCGCCACCACCTCCTTGCCGGTGCCGCTCTCACCGGTGAGCATCACCGTCACCTCCGAATCGGCCACCCGCTGCGCCAGGTGCAGCAGGCGCCGGCTGGCCGGATCTTCGGCCACCGGCTCGTCGCCGGTAACGCTCGAAACCGCGCCGAGATGGCGCGCCACAGTCTGCACCAGGGCCTCCGCCTCGAAGGGCTTGACCAGATAGTCAGCGGCGCCCTGCTGCATGGCACTCACCGCCTTCTGCACCGTGGCATAGGCCGTCATCAGGATCACCGGCAGATCAGGCCGCACGGTGCGGATACGTTGCAACAGGGTGTGGCCATCCATGCGCTCCATGTGCACGTCGCTCAGCACCAGCGCGATGTCCTCGCGCGCCAGCCGCTCCAGTGCCGCCACGCCATCCACCGCGTGCGATACCTGCCAGCCTGCCAGTTCCAGGGCATCGGTCAGCGCCTCGGCCAGGGACGCGTCGTCTTCCACTACCAATATGCGTTGTTCCATCGTCGTTACCTCAACTCACTGCGCAGCCGCGCGGCGCGGCTCCTCGATCACCGTGCTCGCCGCCGGCACGGCCGGCAGGCGCATGGCAAAGGTGGTATCGCCCGGTGCTGAGCGGCACCAGGCCTCGCCATGATGGGCCTGGGCCACCGTCCGCACGATGGCCAGACCCAGGCCGGTGCCGCGCGGCCGCGTGCTGCTGAACGGCTCGAACAGATGCGCCTGCATCTCCGGCGCCACACCGGGACCGTTGTCGTGTACCCCGAAATCAATACCGTCGCCCGGCGCCGGGCGGCAAAACACCTCGATCGCCCCACCCTCGCCCGCCGCCTGCACGGCGTTGTTGATCAGGTTCTGCCAGGCGCTGAGCAGCAGGGTGCGGTTGCCGCGCACGTTCAGACCAGCGGCCTCGCAGTGCCACGACACTGCCCGGCCGGTGGCCTGCGTCTCTAGCGCAGTGCGCAGCTCCTGCAACAATTCTTCCGCCGCCACAACCTCACTGCCACTCACCCCACCGCGGGCGAAGTGCAGCATGTTGGCGATGAGGGACTCCAACTGTTGCAGACTGGCGACGGTGCGCTCGGCAAAGCGCTGGCGCTTGTCGTCACTCAGGGAGGGATGCTTGAGCTGCGAGGCATACAGCAGCGCCGCCGCCAGCGGGGTACGGATCTGATGCGCCAGACTGGCGGCCATGCGCCCCATGTCGAGCAGGCGCTGCTGACGTTGCAGGTGGGCCTGCAGACGGCGATTCTCGGTGACATCCTGAAACAGCAGGATCTGCCCCGGTTCGGCACCGAGCGGACAAGTGGACAGGGTGACGATGCGGCCATCGTGCAGGGCGAGATCGGTGGTCGGCGCGGTCTGCGGCACGAAACAGCGCGCAATCACCTCGCGCCAGGGAGCGCCGGCCAGCGGCGTGCCGAACAACTGCACTGCCGCCTGATTGTGACTGCCCACCCGGCCGCTGCCGTCCAGCACCACCACCGCCCCGGGCAGGGCGTCGAGCACGTTCTGCAAACGCTGCGCCAGCGCCTCCTTCTCGGCCAGCTGGGCCAGGCGCTCGCCACGCAACTCGTGCAGCTCCGCCGTCAGGCCGGCCACGCGCTGCTCCAGCAGGCGATAGGTGTCCGCCCACTGGCCATGCAGTGCCATTTCTGTGCTTGAGGGATGGGGTGAGGCCATCTGCCGCTCCGTTGCCGGTCAATGTCACCAGCATCAAAGCAAACATCGTGCCTTAAATAATTATTCTTTTATTTCAGTGGATTAATGAAGAAAAACAGCAAGCGTCAAAAAAACATCAGCCAGGATGGCGCGGATCAGCGCGAGGGAACCAAACCTACCATTAACGTTCCCACGCAGAACGTGGGAACGAGAAAAAAATCAGTCCACCCACAGCCCGGCCAGGGCGATTTCGACCGCATCGAAGGGCGCGGCACGAACACGGTTATCGCTCTCATAGGCGGCCAACAGCAGCCAATGGCCGTCGCGGTTCTCCAGCACCTCCAGGGTGCGCAGATCAGGGTCGATGAGCCAGGCATGGGCCACGCCGGCAGCCGCGTAAAGCGGCAGCTTTTCCACCCGGTCGATACGGGCCGTAGAAGGAGAGAGAACTTCACACACCCAGTCCGGCGCCTGCTCGAACCAGGCGGTGGTGGGCAGGCTGGGCATGTGCTCCCGACGCCAACCCGCCAGGTCGGGAACCAGAACTTGAGCGTTCAGGTGCAGTTCCGGCTCATCCAGTATCCACCAGCCACCGGGGCCTCCGCGCCCCTGATCGAAGGGACCATCCAATTCACCGCCGACACGGGAGCTGGCCCGCGCATGCTTCGGCGCTAGGCGCGGATGGGTTATGAGACGGCCGTTGATGATCTCGGCCACCAGGTTTTCTGGTACCTGGAGTAAGTCTTCGTAAGTGGCGCTACGTTCTGCGGGATGTGCCATGACGCAGCCTCCTGAACAACCATTCTAGCGGCAGATCGAATTCATCGTCCCCACGCTCGGCGTGGGAACCCAAGATATTATCGCTCCCACGCTCTGCGTGGGAACGAGAAACGCAGCTGGCCTGCCCTGTCCGCGGGGGTTACTCCCCGCGCTGCATGCCGTACTTCTTCATCTTCTCCACCAGGGTGGTGCGGCGCATGCCGAGGCGTTCGGCGGCGCGGGCAACGACCCCGTCCGCATCGTCCAGCGCCTGATTGATGAAGGACAGCTCCAGATCGGCCAGGTATTCCTTGAGGTCGATGCCGTCGGCCGGCAGGCGAGCCGTGGCCGGTGCCGTCGCGGGTACGGCCGTCGCGGCGGGCATGGCCACCGGCTCGGGCAGCACCACCTCGATGGGCCGCGCGCCCTCCATCTGGAACTTGGGCGGCAGGTCGCGCACGTCCACCAGGCCGTTGGGGAACATGATCACCAGCCGCTCCATCAGGTTGGCCAGCTCGCGCACATTGCCCGGCCAGGGGTAGTCCGTCAGCGAGCCCATCGCACCGGGGGTCAGGCGTACCGCGCCGCGGCCCATCTTTTCCAGGCGGATGATGAATTCGTTGATGAGCAGCGGGATATCGTCGCGCCGCTCGCGCAGCGGCGGCAGTTCGATGGGAAACACATTGAGGCGGTAATAGAGGTCCTCGCGGAAGCGACCGTCCTGGATGTTGGAATCGAGGTTGCGATGGGTCGCCGCCACCAGACGCACGTCGGCGGAAATGCTGCGGTTACTGCCCACACGCTCGAAGGTGCGCTCCTGGATCACGCGCAGCAGCTTCACCTGCATGGGCAGCGGCATGTCACCGATTTCATCGAGAAACAGGGTGCCGCCCTCGGCCAGCTCGAAGCGGCCCTGGCGGGTATTGATGGCGCCGGTAAAAGCGCCCTTCTCATGGCCAAACAGTTCGCTTTCCAGCAGGTCACCGGGGATGGCACCGCAGTTCACCGGCACGAAGGCCCGCTCGCGCCGCTGCGACAGCATGTGCAGACTGCGCGCCACCACCTCCTTGCCAGTACCGGACTCACCCAGGATCAACACATTGGCATCGGTCTCCGCCACCTGCTCGATGAGGCGGCGTACCTGATGGATGGCGGGGGTATTGCCGACCAGGGCACGGGACAGTTCCGGCACGCGCGGCACGGCACCACTCAGTGCTGCGCGACGCCAGGCATCGGCGCGGTACAACTCGGTGAACAACTGCTCATAGGCGAGAGGGAAATCGAGGCGGCCCTGCACCTCGGCGGCAAATTCGGCCGGGGCGGCGCTGAGCACGATGGGCGTGGTCGCCGACCACTCACGCAGGGCGGCGATCTCGACGGCGGCCTGCGGCGTGTAACCCAGCAGCAGCATGCGCACCTGGGCCGGCTCGGCCTTGCGCCACTGACCGGCCTCGGCCTCCACCACCGGCCCCAGGCCGAGAAACTCCAGCAACAGGCGCAGCTGGGCGCGTCGCGCCGCGTCCGGCTCCATCAACCACACCGCTTCGCCCACCATCGCTCCCCCGGGATTTAGAACGTATTGTTTTGGGAAGATAAATACTGCCGGATCTGATGTCAATTTTTTGGCGAAGAAATAACCTCGCCCACTAGCAGCCTGTCGGACTTTTATCGTTCCCACGTTCCGCGTGGGAGCGCCAGACGATAGGCACGAAAAAGCAAAGGCCCGCAGAAGCGGGCCTTTGCTGGAGAAAATCGATGTGGCACTCAACGGTTGCTGTTATACGCCGCCTCGGCGCGCCGTCCCTGGTGCATGACCCCGGCCTGCTTGCCGGCTTCCTCGCGGGCGGCGGCGCAGCGCACCATGGTCTCGCGATCCAGCTCCATCACCTCGCGGATACCTTCGGCCACAAAGGCGGCCTCGTCGGCCGACACCTGGTGATTGAAGAACGCCTCCATGTCTCCCCGCCGCTGCAACTCCAGCGCCGACACCTCGTCCCACTGCCCTTCCCGCGCCAGCGCCTGCATGCGGCGGCTCTGCGCCACGATATTCTCCCAGTGCTGCTGGCGGGTGCGTTTCGGCATTACGGCTGACCGAGCAGGCCCGGGATGGCATCCCAACCGGTCTTGATTTCGCGCAGCAGAACCATGACCTCATCCAGCGCCTTGGCGTCGTTGCGCATATTGGCCTCCAGCAGGCGGCGGCCCATGTAGTCATACAGGTCATTCAGGTTGCGGGCGATCTCGCCGCCGGCATCGAGGTCCAGGCTGGCGCGCATGCCTTCGATAATGGAGATGGCCCAACTGATATTGGCGCCCTTCTCCGCGATGTTGCCGCGCTGCATGTGACCGCGCGCCGCAGCCATCTTCTCCAGCGCACCTTCCATCAGCATCTGCACCAGACGGTGGGGCGTAGCGGCCTCGACACCGGTCTGCACTGCCATGGAACCGTAGGCCTGGGCTGCTCTGCGTCCTTCTGCATACGTCATTTCATTCACCTCGGGGCTGGTGGTTTCGTTACCTGCTGCACTGTCTGGTTTATCGGCCATGGTGAGGGAAAATTTAGCAGCTCTCAGAAATTCATTTCCTGTCGTATCGTTCCCACACAAAGCGCCTTATCGTTCCCGCAGACGGCATCCCCTACCGACTCGAACCGGAATACGCCCCCGGCAAACCAGCCAACTGGCCCGCCAGATAATTGCTGGTGGACTGCATCTGTGCCATCAATGCATCGAGCGCGGTGAACTGCTTCATGTAGCGCGCCTCCAATGCCTCCAGCCGCGTGGCCAGCGCCTCGCGCTGTTTGGCGATGTCATTGATCTGCGACTGGACACCACTGGTACGCGCGCTCAGGAAACTGTCGTTGGAGAGCCAGCCATCCAACAGGCTGCTGAGACGATCCGCGACACCGCGGGCGAAGGAAACACTGCCGCGGCTACCGGTGGCGTCGCCCTGCACCAGTATCTTCAGCCCCTCCGCCGCACCGGTACCCGTGAGGTACTGGCCCGCACCGGTGGCTGCGACACCACCGATGGTGCCGGCCACGTCCTCGCCATCCGTGCCGGTGCCCGCCGTGGACAGGCCAATGGCGCCGCTGGCCGTCGCGTCGGCCACCTCGGTGATCGCCACCTTGGAGGCGCTGCCGTAGCGCTCGGAGGTGAAGGTGAATCGGGTACCGTCGAAGCTGACCAGCACGGACACGCCGGCGCCGCGCAAGGCGCTGTCGCCGTTGATGCGGCTCTGCAGTTCCGCCGCCAGTTCCGCCTCGGAGCCGTAGGTCTTCTGGGTCAGGGAGAGGGTGCCGGAACTGACGCCATCCACTGAAATCTTGAAGGTGTTATTGCTGCCATCGACCACCAGGCTCGATACCGACGAGGCGCTATCCACATAGCTGCCGCGCGTGGCCGCCTGCGTGATATTCACCGCATAGTTGCCCACCTTCGTCGCCGCGGTGGAGCTGGTATAGCTCACCAGCGAATCGGTGGCGGTGGCGGTCGCTGCAAACAGCTGGCCGATATCGTCGAAATTGCTGTCCAGCGCCGCGGTGAGCTTGGCCTTGTCCAGCTCCAGAGTGCCGTCGGCCTTGGTCTTGATACCCAGGTCGGCCAGGGCGCGGTAGGTGCCGTCCAGTCCGCTCACCGGGCTGCCCAGCACATTACGGAGCTGGCTGAGCACACCGCGCAGACTGGAGTCGCCAATCAGGATGCCGGCCTGCTTGGTCTCGGCGTTGTAGCCGCTCAACTGGCTGAAGGTGCCGACCAGGCTGTTGAAGGCATTGACGAAGCCCTCCACCGCCGTGGTGGCCGAATTCTTGTCGAGGTTGACGTTCAGGGTGGCCTTGGCGCCCACGTCCGCCTTCTTCAGGCTCAGAGTCACGCCGGCAATGGCGTCACTGACAGTATTGGTGGCACTGCTGACCTTGATGCCGTCGATGTAGATCTCGGCATTCTTGGCCTCGGCGGTCTGCGTCATGTTGTAGGCGTCGGCGTTGTAGGCCAGACGCGACAGGCCATTCATATCGGTATTGCTGCCGTCAGCCGGGCTTTCCTCGACGGAAATGCGCAGGCTGTTGTCGGTACCGCTGTTTTCCGCACTGAACACCAGCTGATAACCATCGTCGCCATTGACGATGCTGGCGCGCACGCCGATGTTGGCGGCGTTCACCGCATCGCGCACACCGGTGAGGGAGTTGTTTTCGTCGGTAATGGTGACGGTCTGCGCCGGCTTGGTCGGGTCGCCGAACTGGAAGGTCAGCGTCCCCGTCCCCACCGCGGAACTGGCCTCGTCGAAGGCCACCGAGGCCAGCTTGTGGGCCTGCGCCAGGGTTCTGACCTCAACCTCATAGGAACCCGCCACCGGCTTGCCGGCGATGGCTACAGTAAACAGATCGGTATTGCTGGAGGTTGCGGTGCGCTTCTGGAAGGAAGAGATATTGGTGAGATTGCCCAATGCCCCCTTGAAGGTGGACAGGGCCGACTTGACGCTGCCCAGGGCCGAAAGCTGCGCCTGCAGCTTGGCTTCGCGCGTATTCAGCCGATTGGCCGCCGGCTGCCCCTCAGCCGTCACCAGCTTGTTGACCAAGCCGGCCACGTCCAGACCGGAACCAATGCCGGGGGAAGTGATGGAAGCCATGAACCCTACCTCTCAGTGTCAAGCAACTCTGGCACGGAAAGGTGGCGGCCACGAGCGGCCGCCGTCAAGAATCAGACTTTCCGTGTTTATGCACTTGAGTCAGGCAACATTTATGCCAATCAAGCCTTGGACTGCATCAACAGCCCGCTCACCGACTCGCCGTTCAGCTCGCTCAGATGTCGCGCCAGGGCCAGCATCTCCTCGGAGGGGAACTGCCGGATGACCTCCTCGCTCTCCGCATCGATCACCTTGACCACCGTTTGCCCGGTGCTGTCGTCGATGGAAAAGTTGAGGTTGCGCTGCACGTTCTGCATGTAGCTGGAGACCTTGTTCATGGCCTCCCTGAGCTGCTCCTTGCTGGCGGTATCAGAAGCGGGAGTATTTACAACCGTTGCTGCCTGTTGCTGCGCGGCATCAACACCAGCAGCCCCGGCCGTCTTGACGACAACCGGAGCCGACCGGGCAGGGCTGCTCGGCGAATTATTTGCCTGGAATGAAATGTCCGTAGGCATGATATTCACCTCTCCTTATGAAGGCGCGGGAACAATCATCAGACTGTCCCCGCCCCCTCTATTCACTTACGACTCCAACCTTAGCGCAGCAGCGACAGGACATTCTGCGGCAGCTGGTTCGCCTGAGCCAGCATCGCCACACCCGCCTGCTGCAGGATCTGGGCACGGGTCAGGTTCGCCGTCTCCGCCGCGAAGTCGGCGTCCTGGATGCGGCTGCGGGCAGCCGTCATGTTTTCCGCCGACACGCTCAGATTGGAGATAGTGGACTCGAAGCGAATCTGCACAGCACCCAACTCGGAGCGCAGACCACTGACCTGCTGCAGAGCCAGGTCCAGGGTACGAATCGCATCATTCGCCCCAGAACGCGTCGACACGTTGACCGCATTCAGCGTGTAGGTGTTGTGCACCGGGCTCGACAGACCGAGTTCCGCCTGATCGGCACCGCCGACGGTCACCGTCTTGCCAACCTCGGTGGTCAGTTCGATACCACGCAGATAGCTCTCGCTGACACCACCGGTAATGCCGCCGATGCTCAGAGCAGAGCCCGACACCTTCATGGTGATGTCGGAATTGGACGACAGGGTCAGGGCACCGCCACTTTCCGTGACCGTCACGCCGGTCTGCCCCGACAGGGCGTTGATCTTGACAGCCGCTTGGGCCGCGGTATCACCATTGGCCAAGGCGATTTGCACGCCGTTGATCTCGACCACACCATCGGTGGAGTCAGGAGCAACATAGGCCAGGGCAGTAGTGGTCACCGTGGAGGCACGAACGGCCTGCACACCGGTATCACCGTACTTGCCATTGATCAGGCCGACGGCATCGTCCACACTGGTCCCGCTGCTCAGGTCGATGGCTACACCGTTGACGGTCAAGCCACTCAACGACACGTCGCTGTTAACGATAGAGGCTCCTGCATATACCTCGGCACCCAATTGGGAACCGCGGGTATCGACGCCCGTCACCGCAATGGTCTGGTTGCGGTTGGCGCCCACCTGGAACACCAGCTCACTGAGCGAACCGTCGAGGATCTTCTGGCCGTTGAACTCGGTGGCGCTGGCGACACGGTTGACCTCCGCGATCAGCTGGCCGACTTCGTTCTGCAGCGCCTGACGGTCGGAGGCGGAGTTGGTATCGTTGGCCGACTGCACCGCCAGCTCACGAATACGCTGCAGGGCGCTGCCGACGGTGGACAGGGCGCCTTCGGCGGTCTGCGCGAAGGAGATGCCGTCGTTGGCGTTGCGGATGGCCTGATTCAGGCCGCGGATCTGGGTGGTGAAACGCTCGGAAATGGCCAGACCGGCGGCGTCGTCCTTGGCGCTGTTGATGCGCAGTCCGGAAGACAGACGCTCCAGAGAAATCTGCAGGGCATTCTGCGAGCTGTTCAAGTTGCGCTGGGAATTCAGCGACATCATGTTGGTATTGATAATCTGAGGCATGATTGCGTCTCCTCTGGTCGCCCGGTCTACCCTGCTTGGCAGGGGCGGGCGGGGTTGTCATTAGCGGATATGCCGTTCGATGTTGCCTGGGCATTCACCGCTTCCGGTTAATTTATCGACCCGGGAGAGAAAACCTTTAGCCATCTCAGAAAAAATTTCTTGCCACTATAGGCATAAAAATAATCGTTTTTATTCAATCAGTTAAATAAACCCTGAAATCCACGGAAGTTCTGTTCGGCCAATGCAATGAGCCGCGTGCGGGTCGCCGTGGAAATCAGTGCATCCCCCGGGGCCTGTAGCAGTGCGTCCAGTCGCACCCGCGCATCATCGGCACGGGAAGGAGATATCCACACGGATGAAGTGGTTATATCTAGGCGCGCCAGCAAACCGTCTATTTTGGCGGTATTGCTGGCGCTGACCAGGAAGGGGGTGCCCAGCCACGCGGCGGCAATGGTGTGGTGAAACCGTCCGGAAATAAGCAGCGCCGCATCACGGATCGTCTCCAGCCACTGCGTCTCGCTGGTGGCGGCCACCAGACGGTAGCGGCCACGCAGGTGCCGGTGCAAGGCATTGACGAACAACACGTCGTCATGGGCCATATAGGCATTCGCGCCCACCAGGATATCCAGTTCATAACCCGCGGCGAGGGCCTGTTGCGCGAGCCCGACCATCATGGATATAAAGTCCTGGCTCAGAGCCACCGTACCGCATAGCACCACCCGCCTGGTTCTTGCCGCAACGGCGGGAAGGTGCGCCCTGGCAAAGAGAGGCAGGCAGTCAAACCCGTCGACCACCCGGACTCCGAGCCGTGCCAAAACGGCAGCACTCTCCGGCTCACGCACAACCACCCGATCCAGCGCCGCGTAAACCTTCCGGTACAGATCCTCCGCCAACGCACCGTCGCCGACCGTACCGTCCACCGGGTAACAGGAGTGGTTTATCACCTGCGTATTCTTCCCCAGCCGGCACTTGGCAACATAACTGAGATACAACAGCGCCAACGCCGAGGCTCCCAGGCCATGCAGCGTTCCCTCCCCGTTGACAGCAACGACATCGCAGCGGCGCAACTGGTCGATCAGTGCGGAATTGGCCGAACAAAACCTTTCAAAAAACGTGTCACTGTCAAAATCGTCGAGACGTTCGGGTAACGGTTGCAACCTGTTGATGGCCATGATGGGAACGCCCTCCACCACATAGCCCGCTGCGCGCAATCCCTGGTGCAGGGCCAGGCTGGTACAGGTGCAACCCCAGTGATACCAATAAGACGTGTCATTGAGCAGTACCGCACGCCTGGCGCCTGGCGCCGTCGCCGTCCCTGTCTTCGCCGGTATGGGCGAGGATACGGCGGAATCCGACGACCGCACATGAATACCCGCTTCAATCTGCCGGACAACGTCCGCCAGCAACGAGGTCCAGGCCTCGGCTCCACACCCCTCTTGGCGCCATACCCGCACAGATTCGTACCAGACACTGCGTTCTCCGGACACACCCCAGCGCCAATCCGCCAGCGACGGCAGCAGCAGCCAGGTAGGAACACCCAAGGCGCCCGCCAGATGAACGGTGGAATTATCGACGGAGATCACCAGATCAAGTGCGCTGAGCAGGGCAGCAAAATCATCCATATCCCGCAGCGGGTCGACATCGGGCAGACTCAGCGGCACCCGCCCCCCGGCATCGACCAGACGGGAAACCTCATCGGCATGGTCACCATACTGGACATCAATGAACGTGACATCAGCGCAGCAGAGCATGGCCTGCAGTTGCTGCAAGTCCAGCGAGCGGGCGACACGGTCGCGTGGATTGAGGCCGCCGCGCCAGGAAATACCGATTTTTGGCTGTGTTCCCAGCGCGTCAAGACGCTCGCGCCATCGCGTAATGGATTCTGGATCCGCCTTCAGGTAGAAACGCCCATCGAATGAGTCGGCCGCAGTGCGAAGATGCTGCGGCAGGCTGGGCAGGGCGATACGGAAATCAAAAGAGTCCTCCCGTTCCAGCACCGTCACCTTATCCTGAGCCGCACGCACCTCCACGCCGGGAAATGAGCGGGCAAACAACGGCACCAGACGCGGGGCGCATACCAGCAACACGGCATCGGCCTGCTCAGCCAAATCAGGTACGCAGGAGGCAAACATGATTTCGTCGCCGATACCCTCCTCGCCGCAGGCCACAATCTTTTTGCCGACAAGACTGCATCCGTCCCACTTCGGCAATGGCACACGGTGCGGCGGCGCCGACTCCAGCGCCTCCGGCTCCCAATAGCGCCACTCATGGAACTTCCATCCTGAGGCGTAATCACCAACAGACAGCAGAATCGCCCCCAGCTGGCACCCGATTAAACTGCTGACCGGCTCGCAGTCCAGGGCAACAATACACTGTTGCCTCGCCTGCTCCGGGCGCCCCTGGGCACGCAGCACGGCAATGAGATTCTTGTGCGCCACCAACGAACAGGGATCCAGCGTCAGCGCCCTACGGTAAGCTGCCGCCGCCTCATCGTAGGAGCCCGAGTCCTGCAATACCACACCGAGATTTTCCCACGCCACCCGGTAAGCCGGATTGAGCCGGACAGCGGTCTGATAGGAGTTCTGCGCATCCGACAGACGATTGGTCTGTTGATAGGCAATGGCGAGATTAAAGTGAAACACGGGTTCTTGAGGGCGCAGTCGCACCGCGGCCATCAACAGTTCAAGCGCGACCGTGCTGTCGCCACCCTGCAACCGTATCAGGCCAAGATTGTGCAACGCCACCGGGTTGGCGCCATCGACACTCAATACCTTGAGATACAGTGCCTCGGCACCGGCAACGTCCCCCGCCTGTTGTCTCTCAATGGCCAGGTTCACTGCCCCGGCAAGGGTATTGCTCAACTCTGGCGAAACATCTGTCATGAATATTCCCTGTTACGACCACGGTAGAGGGTAGCTGCCATGCACAGCTCCGCGGGAGCACCCACAGCAGGGCACCATTCTGGCCCTGCCATGACGCTTTTTATCATAACTTGGAGTACGGTGGCGTACGCGACGGGAAAGGCTCTGAACAAGTTACAGAATGTAACCTATTCAGACCGGCCCTAGCGCAGCAAGGACAAAACGCCCTGCGGCAGCTGGTTCGCCTGGGCCAGCATCGCCACACCGGCCTGCTGCAGGATCTGGGCACGGGTCAGATTCGCCGTCTCCGCTGCGAAATCCGTATCCTGGATACGGCTGCGGGACGCGGTCAGGTTCTCCACCGTGGTGCTCAGATTGGCGATGGTGGATTCGAAACGATTCTGGATGGCGCCGAAGGTGCTGCGCAGTGAACTGACGGCGGTCAGCGCCGAATCGATGCGAAAGATGGCATCATTGGCATTGGCAACGCTCAATACGTTCACCGATGCGAGACTGCCGCTCACAGTAAAGCTGGCGGCACTGAACACTGACTGCGCATCAGCCGCTATGACAACATTCTCAGCAGACACAACGCTCACTGTACTGGTGGAAGTATCAAGAATTGCGGTGGCATTGCCTCCTAGAGCAACATTGACCGCATCCACCAGAGACTGCATGGTGTGATAGGTTCCTGCCGCAACGGCCACCGCATCAGCATTACCTATCTGGATACTCAGTTCATTGACACCAAGTACGAGTGGATTGGCGGGAACGCCATTGTCGACTGTGTTGGTTCCTCGTACAAAGTCCGCCCCGGTAAATTCGGTATAAATACCGTAAGTACTATGAATGGTTATATCGAAGGGGTTGCCGGAGGTATCGGAAAAGATCACATTCCCCGTGGCGAACGATCCGGAATAAGTGATCCCCACCCCGGCCAGTTCCGATCTCTTCGCAGTAAGAGCAGCGTCCAACTCCCCAGCGGTGATGGTGTCAAAGCCGGGCGACGTCACGTTCATTATTTCGACACCCGCAACCTCGAACAAAAAGCCCTGACCGGCCAAGGCGGAAAGAATCAGCCCGACAGGGCCGGAAGGTGTCGACGAGTTCGCCACTACAGCACTTGGCTCCGTCATTAAGGTACTCAGGTCCACGGAAGTGGCGGTGGCCACGGCACCGATATTGGTCTGGCGCATGCTGGCGTTCAGATCCAGAGTGATGGTCTCGCCGACGTTGGCGCCTACCTGAAAGGCGGCGTTGCCGAAGGTGCCGTCCAGAATTTTCTGGCCGTTGAACGAGGTCTGCGCGGCGATACGGTCAATTTCCGCAATGCGCTGCTGCACTTCCTGGTCCAGGGCGGCACGGTCGGCGGGGGAGTTGGTGGCGTTGGCGGACTGCACGGCCAGTTCGCGGATACGCTGCAGGTTGTTGTTCAGCTCAGCCAGGGCACCCTCCGCGGTCTGCGCCAGGGAGATGCCATCGTTGGCGTTGCGCACGGCCTGGTTCAGGCCACGGATCTGGGTGGTAAAGCGCTCGGAAATGGCGAGGCCGGCAGCATCGTCCTTGGCGCTGTTGATACGCAGGCCGGAGGACAGGCGTTGCAGTGACACCTGCAGATCGGTCTGCGAGGTGTTCAGGTTGCGCTGCGAGTTCAGCGACATGATATTGGTGTTGATAATTTGCGGCATTACACCCGCCTTGCCTATCCCATTGCAGGGACAGATCCTCGTTGACGACAACCATTGTTCCCCGCGCGAACCCGCACGATTCTTTTACTAGCTGTCAAGAAATCGGCAAAAGGGGGAATTACTTTAGGGGAGGCAGACAAATACCTTGAGCGCTCACCCCGTGACCGGGGCGATGCGGGTATCAAACAGGATTGGGATAAAGGCGACGGGTACGGTCCCGGCCTCGGGCGCCGTCAATCAGCGCAGGAAGTTGAACAGTGACAGCCCCTGCACCTTGAGGTAGGTCTGCTGGGCAGCCTCCAGGCCGGCCATCTGCAGGTTGAGGCGGCTGATCGCCTCGGCGTAGTCCAGATCCTCGATGGACGAGATGATCTGGGTGCTCTGGATCAGCTGATCTTCGTTGATGTAGCGCTGGCCATCGACGGCATTGAGGCGCGCGCCGACGCTGGCGCGTACGGTGAGGATGCTGTTCATGCTTTGGTCGACGTCGGCCAGAAAGCGGTTGATGTTGTTGTTCAACTGGGCCTGTTCCGCCGCCGAGGTCACGCCGGTTTCCAGCGTGGTGACAAAGTCATTCAGGGTCTGGAAGATGTTCTGGTATTCGCTGGAACGTATGGAGAAGGTATCGCCATTGGCGGGCGTACCGGTCACCGTCACCAGTGCGCCCTGGAAGGCGATGGGCTGACCGTCAACGTAGGTGCCCGTGACAGGGGGCGTCAAGGGCTGCAGATCGCCGGTCGTCAACACCTCGTAGGTAATCGGATCGGTGGGCGCTGCCTGGATGAAGCGCAGGGTATAGCCATTGACGCCGTTGACCAGCGCAGGCTGGAACTGGCCCTGCACGCTGCCACCGGAGATGACACCGGTACCCGCATTGGTGCCCACACTCAACGTAAAGATATCGCCGTTATCCGGCATGCCGCTCAGCGCAACGGTCGCCGCCGTCACACCACCGATCGGAATGTCGATGCTGCCCGGATCGGTGTAGGTTCCCGTCACGGGCGGCGCCAGCGGGTTGCCCGCCGCATCCTGCACTTCATAGTCACCGGCACCGCTGGTAAAGACGATGCGGTAACCGTTCACCGCAGGAATGAACTGGGCGGAAACGGCGACGCCATCGACCACGCCAACCCCGGTATTGGTCGGGTCAGCCGTGGCGGTACCACCGCCCCCGAGACTGGTGACGAAGGTGCCGTTGCCGTTGCGCACCAAGCCAAACACCTCGGAACCCGGATTGCCATCGGCCACCTGGCGTCCGGCGCCTATTTGCAGGAAACGCTGGCTGTCGTCGCCGAAGTAGTCGTAACCGCCCGAGGCATTGGGGACGAACGGTTCGGTGAAGCCCTTGCTGCCGGAGAAGAGGTATTCGCCGTTGCCGTCACGGGTATTGGCCAGGCCCACCAGCTCCTCCAGGCGCTGGCGCACCTCGGAGGCGATGAATTTGCGGGTGTCGTTGGTCTGCGTGGCATTGGCGGCCTGGATCGACAGCTCACGCACACGTTGCAGCAGGGTGGTCACACCGGTCAGCACGCCCTCCTCCGTCGACAGGCGGTTCACCGCCGCATCGGCGTTGGCCTGGAACTGGCCTACCGTATTTTTTGTCTGCCGCAACTGCATCAGCTGGCTGGTGGCGACCGGATCATCCGACGGCGACAGAATGCGCTTGCCGCTGGCAAGCTGATTCTGCGTCTTACTCAACTTGACCTGCTGGTCAAGGATCGAGTTGACCCCCATGGTCTGGAAGAAACGGCTGGAAATACGCATGACTATCTCCTTACCGCATTGAGCAGGGTGTCGAACAGAGACTGGGCGATGTTGATGAGCTGGGCGTTGGCCTGATAGGCCTGCTGGAAGCGCAGCATGTTGGCGGCCTCCTCGTCCAGATTCACACCGGACACGGACTCCAGCGCCATCTCGGCCTGGGTCACCATGGCCTTTTGCGCCCCCACGTCAATGCTGGCCTGATGGGTGCGCGCACCCACTTGGGACACCATCTGACCATAGGCGTTCTGGAAGGTGGTGGTGCCGCCAGCGATGATGGGGATGCCGTCGATGGCCGCCAGCTTGAGGGCGTTGCCATTGTCGCCGACGCCGTCGTAATTGGGGCTGATGGTGAAGCTGTCGCCATCCAGCGGCTTGCCGGACAGGCGGAAGGTGATACCGGCGTAATTGGGATCAATAACGCCGAGATCAAAGGTCTTGCCCGCGCTTTCCGTGGCAGGGTTGTAGGCCAGGGTGCCGGCCAGGGCACCGCCCAGGGTGTAGCCCGGGACGGTGCTGTCGTAGGTCATGGTCACCGCACCCGCTGCCAGTACCGCCGCCAGATCGGTCGTGGCGCCGACGGTGCTATCCAGCTTGTTCAGCTGGGCACTGCCGAGATTGGTGATGGACTCGGTGGCCCGCAACGGTGCGCCGGCAGCGATGCGCTTGGTGTCGTCGATGAGCAGGGTGATGTCGCGCGCCGCGGAGCGGGTCGGCCGCAGCTCGAAACTGTCGCCGGCGTTGGCGGCGACATCCAGGGTAAAGGAGAACCCCTCACTCGGCACATCGATGGTGTCGGGGTAGGCGCCGGGCGTGTAGGTGCCGACAACGCTGTTATCGCTGAGCCGCGTCAGGGCGTAGGTGATTCCATCGGCGGTGCTGATGCGGTAGTCGCTGGCGGTCAGCGCGCTGACGTTGGTGATGTTATAGGTGACCTCAGCCGTGCCGGTGTTGCGGCTGCTGGCCGCCGCGGTGGCCAGCGCCGTCACGCCACCGAAGCCGAAGAAATCCAGCCCCAGCTCGTTATTCAAATCCAGGCCCTGGCGATGCTGGGCGTTGATGGTTTCGGCCAGACCGATGGCGATGCGCCCCAGGGCGTTCTGCGCCGGCTCCAGCATTTCCTTACGGAAGGACAACAGGCCGCCGATGGTGCCGCCATTGAGAAAGTCGGTCACATCCGGCCCCGGCCCGGCACTGGTCGTCAGTGCCACACGCAGGGTAAAGGAGTCATAGTCGCTGGGAATGACGCTGAGCTGGTTGTAGTCCAGACCCAGCACCATCACCTGGCCGTTGCCGATGAACACGTTCGTGGCGCCGTTGTCCTGCATCACGGTGGTCACCGGTACCCGCTCCGCCAGCTGGCGGATCAGCAGGTCGCGCTGGTCCAGCAGGTCGTTGGGCTGCTGGCCGCCGGCCTGGGCCTGGGCCAGTACGATGCTCTGATTGATCTGGGCGATGGACTGGCTCAGGGTGTTGATGTCGTTTACGGTGTTGCTGACGGAGGTGTTGACCACGTCACGCAGGGCCGCCATACGCTGGTCGATGGCCTGAAAACGATGGGCCAGTGACTCGGCTTGGCTGAGCAACACTTCGCGCGCCGGAATGGACGAAGGATTGTCGGCCACGCCCTGCAGGGCGTTGAAGAACTGCTGCAGCGACGGGGCCAGACCGGCATTGGCATCGGCCAGCAGGTTGTCCACCTGGGACGACAGCTTGTGGAAGGCGTCCAGCTTGGTCAGGTTGGAGGTGTAGGTACGCAACTGCTCCGACAGGAACTGGTCGTACAGGCGCTCCACACTGCTTACCTTCACGCCGGTGCCGATGAAGCCGGCGCCGGTGGGCTCCGGGATACGGGTCGCCAGGTTGGTGCGCTGGCGGCTGTAACCCTCGGTATTCACGTTGGAAATATTGTGGCTGGTGGTGGCCAGCGCGCGCTGGAAGGCCAGCAGGCCGGAGACGCCGGTGCTGAGAATATCAGGCATGACACACCTCCCGGCCCGCGGTCAGATTATCGAATAGATTCGCGTCGTTATGTGCCATGTTCCATGCTCCGGTCATGATAGCGTCCCCTGCGCCGGACTCTTTAGGGCGGCCGCCGCATCGGCGACCACGCCGCGGTCGAGGATATTGCCAATCTTGCGGGCGTAGGCCGGGTCAGTGGCATAGCCTGCGTCCTGCAACGAGCGCACGAACTGCCTGGGGTCATCGGCCCGGCGCAGCGCCTCGCTGTAGCGCGGGTTGGATTGCAGGAAATTCACATAGTCGTCAAAACTGGCCTCGAAAGAGTCGTAGGCACGGAAACGGGCCACTTCCTTGGCGGCGACGCCGTCGCGATACTCCAGCGTCTGCTTGGCCACGCTCTCTCCGTCCCAGCGCCGATCCGCCTTGATATTGAACAGGTTGTGGCTGCTGCTGCCGTCAGGATGGCGAATGACCGCCTTGCCCCAGCCGGTTTCCAGCGCGGCCTGCGCCAGCAGCGCCTCGGGCGAGGCACCGATCTTCGCTGCCGCCTTTTCCGCCAGCGGCCACAGCCGATGGATGAACGCCTGCGGTGATTCGGTCACCGCCTCGGCGCTCACTACCTCGTGCTTGTTCTCCAACGGAGCGACACTCTTGATCTGTGCCTCGACGCGCGCAAAGGTGCTCCCCAGCCGCTGGGGCAAGGCCAGTTCTGTTTCGGCCTTGGGCTGCCCCGCCTGCACCTGCAACTGCCTTACCAGTACTTCGGCCAGGCCGATGCCCTTCTCGCTCAGATCCAGCGACAACTGTTTGTCGTACATGTCGCGATACAGCGCGGTGTGCTCGCCGTCGAACAGCGGGTCACCCTCGCTGGCCTCGCGCATGCTCTTCAGCATCATCTGCAGAAACAGGGCCTCGAACTGCTTGGCGACGGCCTTGAGCGCCTCGGGCGACTGCTCACGTGCCCCGGCCTTCAGGGCGGTGAGGCCCTGAAAGTCGGTGTAGAAGGCGCCGGATGCAAGTTCTGCGCTCATGACGGCGGCCTAGATCACCAGCAGTTCTGCGCGCAACGCGCCCGCCTGCTTGAGCGCTTCCAGAATGGCGACCAGATCACCCGGGGCGGCGCCGACCTGATTCACGGCACGGACGATTTCGTCCAGGGTCACGCCGGGGTTGAACAGAAACATGCGGTCGCTCTGTTCTTCAATGGCGATATCCGACCGTGGAACCACGGCGGTCTGGCCACCGGCAAAGGGCGCTGGCTGACTGACCGTAGCGCCTTCGGTAATGGTCACCGTCAGACTGCCATGGGCCACCGCAGCGGAACTGACACGCACGTTCTGGCCGATGACCACCGTGCCGGTGCGCGAGTTGACCACCACCTTGGCAGCGGCCTCGCCCGGCTGCAGTTCGATGTTCTCCAGCAGCGACACGAACGACACGCGCTGGGCCGGATCACGCGGTGCATTGACACGCACCGAAGTGGCGTCGGCCGGCTCAGCAGTACCCGGGCCGATGACGTCGTTGATGGCCTGGGCCAGACGGGTCGAGGTGGTGAAGTCGGCGCTGTGCAGATTGAGATACAGACTGTTACCCGACGCAAACGGATTGTTCACGGCCCGTTCCACCGAGGCGCCGTTGGGGATACGCCCTACGCTGGGCACATTCACGGTGATCTTGGAGCCATCACGCGCCTGGGCGCCGAAACCGCCGACGATGAGGTTGCCCTGGGCGATGGCATAGACCTGACCATCGGCGCCCTTGAGGGGTGTCATCAGCAGCGTGCCGCCACGCAGGCTCTTGGCATTGCCGATGGACGAGACGGTAATGTCTATGGTTTGGCCCGGCTTGGCGAACGCCGGCAGCTCGGCACTGACCATCGCCGCCGCCACGTTCTTCAACTGGGGATTGACGTTGGCCGGCAGGGTAATACCCAACTGTGCCAGCATGCTCTTGAGGCTCTGCACGGTAAACGGTGTCTGGCTGGTCTGATCGCCGGTACCGTCGAGGCCGACCACCAGGCCATAGCCGATGAGCTGATTGCTGCGCACGCCCGCCACCGCGGCCAGGTCCTTGATGCGCTCGGCCTGTGCGGCCAGCGGCAGTGCCAGGGTCAGGACCAGGAGAACTACGCGTTGGAGTTTCATGATGTTCTCCCTCAGAACGGCCACAGCGGGCCGTCGAAGAAGCGGGCCAACCAGCCTTTCCGGTTCGAGTCGGCCAGGGTGCCGCGGCCACCGTAGATGATCTCGGCATCGGCAATCTTGGTGGACAGCACGGTATTGTCCGGGCTTACATCCACCGGACGCACGATGCCGGAGATACGGATGAATTCGTCGCCCTGGTTGATGGTGAGCACCTTCTCGCCACGCACGATCATGTTGCCGTTGGGCAACACCTGGGCAATGGTGACGGTGATGTTGCCGGTCAGGGTATTACTCTGGCTGCTGGCGCCATCACCGGAAAAATCGCGTTTGGCGCTGACCGACGCGCTCAGCGGGTCGACGCCGTTATAAGACACCGGCCCACCCAACAAAGTATTTACGCCTAGGTTGATGTCCTGCTCTTTCTTGGTGCTGGTTGCCGCCTGCTTGCTGGCAGCGGTCTTTTCAACGAGTTGCACGGTGAGGATGTCACCGACACGGTGGGCGCGAACATCCTCGAACAGGGCGATGCCATTCACCGCTTGGAATATGGCGCCGTTGTTCTCCTGCGCTGGCAAGGGTGCGGCCGGCATGGTCGGAGCGTAATTCACATTGCGTTTCGGCTCTTCCAGCGTGGCGCAGCCTTGCAGAGTGAGGATGGCGCAAGAGACGATGATGGCAGTCAGGCGTTTCATGGTGTGCTCCACGTATTCAGTGTGACTACACGTTGTTGTTCAGGTACTGCAACATCTGATCGGCAGTGGATATCGCTTTGGAGTTGATCTCGTAGGCGCGCTGGGTCTCGATCATGTTCACCATCTCCTCCACCACATTCACGTTGGAGCTTTCCAGAGATCCCTGGATCACCGTACCCAGTCCGTTCAGGCCAGGCGTGCCCAGCTGCGGCGCACCACTGGACGCGGTCTCTACAAACAGGTTTTCACCGATGGGCTGCAGGCCGGCGGGATTGATAAAATCAGCGAGCTGAATATTACCAACCTGCGTCGGCGCCGGCTGACCGGCAATCTGCACCGTCACAACTCCATCACTGCCGATGTTGATGGTCTGGGCATTATTGGGGATGGTGATGCCGGGCTGAACCAGATAGCCACCCGAGTTCACCAACTGTCCCTGGGCATCCATCTGAAAGGTGCCGTCACGGGTATAGGCCAGCGTGCCATCCGGACGCAGAATCTGGAACATACCGCGGCCCTGCACAGCGACATCAAGCGAGTTGTTGGTCTGCACAATGTTGCCTTGCGTGTGCAGCTTTTCCGTAGCCACGGTACGTACACCGGTACCGCGCATCAGACCGGAAGGCAGCGTGGTGTCCTGGCTGGACTGGGCACCGGGCTGGCGTACAGTCTGATACAGCAGGTCTTCAAAAACAGCACGATCACGCTTAAAGCCGGTCGTGCTAACGTTGGCGAGGTTATTGGAGACCACGCCCATGCGCGTCTGCTGCGCCTCCAGACCGGTTTTTGCAATCCACAGTGCCGGGTTCATGATGCCTTACCTCTCAATTCAATTTGCGACCGATCTTTGACGTTTACCTAACGCACAGCAAGAGCTATGCCAACTGCATCAGACGGTCGGATGCAGCGTCGTTTTCCTTGGCCGTATTCATCATCTTGATCTGGGTTTCATACTGGCGGGACAACTCGATGATGCGCACCATCGAATCCACCACGCTGACGTTACTGGTCTCCAGTGCGCCGGACACCAGTTGTACTGTGGCGTTGGGGGGCAACACGCCGCCGTCTTTCACACGCATCAGGCCGTCCTCGCCCTTGGTAAACTGCCCGGGCTCGGGCAACACCAGCTTGATACGTTCCACCTGGGCCAGTACGTTGGCCTGCTGCCCCAGCGGGCGGATGGTGATGGTGCCGTCGGTACCAATCTCGATCTTTTCGTAAGGCGGAATGGCGATGGGGCCGCCGTTGTCGCCGATGACCGAATGCCCGGCGCCATTTACCAGCAGGCCGGCACTGGAGATGTGCAGATCGCCGGCACGGGTATAGGCCTCGCTGCCGTCCGGCGCCTGTACCGCGATCCACCCCTCGCCGCGCACTGCCATGTCCAGCTCGCGGCCGGTATGGTTGTGCGCGCCGGCGGACAGATCGGTGCCGGGCCGCTCGGTCATGGCATAGACCCGCGACGGCATGCCATCCCCGAAAACCGGCATACTGCGGAACTGTGCCAGATCGGCCTTGAAGCCGGTGGTCGAGACGTTCGCCAGATTGTTGGTGGTGATCGCCTGTGCCTGCATGATCTGGCTCGCGCCGGTCATCGACAGATAGAGCATACGGTCCATGATCTATACCTCTTCGGGTACGGGGCTGTGAGTTCGAGACTCGCTACCTAGCCCCTGGCCCCTGATTAACGAATATTGATGATGGTCTGGGTAACCTGATCCTCGGTGGTGATCATCTTGGCGTTGGCCTGGAAATCACGCTGCGCGATGATCATGTTCACCAACTGCTTGGAGATATCCACATTGGAAGACTCCAGCGCGCCGGACTGGATCTGACCGAAGGTGCCGGTACCGGCCTGACCCGGCAGCACATCACCGGACTCAAAGCTGGCCGCCCAGTTGGTATCACCCACCTGCTGCAGACCGTTCGGGTTGCTGAAGCGGGCCATGGCAATGGCGCCGACAGTGGCGGATTGACCATTGGTGTAACGGGCAAACAACACGCCGGTGGAATCGACCGAAATGCCGGCCAGGCGGCCGGTGGTGTAGCCATCCTGGTTTAGCGCATTGACAGCAGAGTTAGCGCCAAATTGAGTACTGCCGGCGAAGTTGATATCGAAGGCCGCAAAAGGCGTGGCGCCAGTGGAAGGCGTCCACGGGCCAAATCCCGCCAGAAAATTCTGATCGCCGGTGGTGAGCAAGGTACCGTTGGTGCTGAACTGCACGGGTATGGTGTCAGCAACACTGATCGTGCCGTCGGTGTCGGTGAGCGCCAGCGTGGCTTCCCACTGGTTGGCCGGCATGGTGTCGTCCTTGCGGAAGTACAGCGTGGCCTCATGGGTCACGCCCAGCGAATCGTAAATGGTGGTGGTGGTGGAGAAGTTATAGGTGTTCGGGTCCGGTACCGGCGCAGCGACCAGGGCCGGATAGGCCACCGAGTCAATGGGCGTCACACCGGCATCAAGATTAACATTGATGTCGATGCGCGTAGTGGCCGAGGCGGGGTTGGCGCCTAGATTGAGCTGCAGGTCCATGGGTGTGAAGTTGCTGACGATGCCAGTATTGGGATCCACTGCATATTGCTGCACACGCTGACCATGGGCATTGACCACGTAGCCGTCACGGTCCACTGAGAAATTACCGGCACGTGTGTACAGGAAGGTGCCGTTGTCGTTGAGGATGAAGAAACCCTCGCCGCTGATGGCCAGATCCAGGTTGTTGTCAGTAAAATCAATGTTGCCTTGGGTAAACTGCTGCGTCACACTGGCCAGGCGTACGCCACTGCCGGTCGCTGTCTTGCTCACGCCGCCAAAGCTAACCGCATACACGTCGGCAAAGTCGGCGCGCGACCGCTTGAAGCCGGTGGTGCTAGCGTTAGCGATATTGTGTCCGGTCACGTTCAAGTTGCCGGATGCTGCGTTCAAACCACTCAGTGCTGTCTGGAATGCCATGATATGTCTCCTGTCGCCGCTTACTTGATCTGATAAACCTTGGAAAGATCCACTGTGCCCACCCCTGCGAGGTTGAGCAGAACACCGCCGCGCGCCGAAAGACTTACACTTTCAACGTCGTTATAAATCAAAGTTTCCATCGCTGTTGCCTTACCGCCCACCAGCGCCTCGGCACGCACCTCATATACTCCTGCCGGCATAGCAGCACCGTTGTCGCCAATGCCATCCCACTTGAACGGCACGGTACCGGCCGACTGCATTCCCATCTGTACGCGCCGCACCAGCGCACCACTCTGGTCATAGATACCGAGCGTGAGCTGCGGCGTGGTCGAGTCCAGATTGATGAGTCCGTCGATACTGCCACCGGCATTGATCTGGCCGTTGTCGGACGAAATCAGCACGCTGCGCCCGACCAGACTGGACGCCTGCAAGGCCTGATAGGACTGCAGAGAGGTCGATAGAGAAGCAAACGAGGTATTCAAATCCTGAATACCGGAGGTCGCGCTGAACTGCGCCAGTTGCGCAATGAAGTCACCGTTATCCATGGGGTCCATGGGATTCTGGTTCTGCATCTGCGCAATCATCAACTTCATGAAGTCATCCGCCCCCAATTCATTCCTGGCGGTGGCGCTCTGCTCCTGACGCAGCAAGCCAAGACTGTCGAGCAAGGCCGCATTGTTATTTACGGTGGTCATGATCACGATTCCTCAGACTTACTGACCCATGGTCAGCGTGCGCATCATCAACTGCTTGGCGGTATTCACCACCTCCACGTTGGTCTGATACGAGCGCGAGGCCGAAATCATGTTGGCCATCTCCTCCACCACATTCACATTGGGCAGAAAGATGTTGCCGTTCTCGTCGGCCATGGGGTGGTCGGGGGCATACTGCTGCTGCAGCGGCGCCTGACTCTCCACGATACCGCGCACCTGTACGCCCACCGCATCCTGCGTACCGGCCTGCCCCGCCTCGTTCAGCATGGCGGCGAATACCGGCTGGCGCGCGCGGTAGGTCTGGTCGATGCTGCTGCTGACGCTGTTGGCATTGGCCAGGTTGCTGGCGGTGACGTTGAGACGCAGGCTTTGTGCGCTCATGGCCGAACCGGCGATATCGAATACCTTGAACATGGACATGATTAGTCTCCTCGGATGGCCGTGCGCAGCGTCTTGATGCTGCCGTCGATGAAGCGCAATGTGGCCTGGTATTGCAGGGCGTTTTCCATGAAGGCGGCCTTCTCCACCTGCGAGTCGACGGTATTGCCGTCCACGGCCGGCTGGGTCGGCGTGCGGTACAGATATTCCGGATCGGTAATGCCGCCGCTGCTGCTCAGGTGACGGGCGTGGGTGGTCTGCAAGGCGGCACCGCCCGCCGTGCCCTGGTATTCGCTCAGCACCGCCTTGAAGTCGATGTCACGGGCCTGGTAGTTGGGCGTGTCGGCATTGGCCAGATTGGACGCGATCAGTTCCGACCGCGCCGAGCGCAGGCGCAGCGCCGCTTCGTGAACGCCTAGAAAGTTGTCGATGTTGGCTGGCATGGGGCATATCTCCGCAATTCCATTCCTGCCCTACCACAGCAACATCCGTGCCACAGATTTTATTCTTTTATATTCAATTAGTTGAAATACTTCAGACGGGGGGGGTTAGGGAAAAACGGCAAGAAATTGCCGGGCACCGGCGTGGGTTCGGCAATTTTCGTGGGGGGAGAAAGGGTGTGCGTCAAATAGTCGACACAGGAACACCTGAAGACTACGGCGCCGACAGTTTGGCGCCCCGGATACGATTTGAACGTACGACCTGTCCCTTAGGAGGGGACTGCTCTATCCAGCTGAGCTACCGGGGCTGGGGGAGAAAATGGCGGGTCAGCTGGGACTGACGATTTGATAATGGTGGTG
>NZ_JBLJDO010000022.1:0-46859 GCF_059410345.1 Sulfurivermis sp.
GTTCCGCTTCAGGCTGCGATGCTCGGCGAGACATAGGGGAATGTATTCGTGCCGTTTGCGCGAGCGCGATGGAAACTCTGCACTTATGCAACGGACTGTTCCGATTGAAGGTAACGCTATGACGACACACAAAATGGACAGCCGCGAGCTGGGGCTGGTGCTGGGCAAGCAGTTGCTCGGCGTGGAAGATCTGCACTACGGCCTGTGGGAGGCGGACCTCACGCCGTCGCTGGCGCGCATGGTGCACGCGCGGCTGGCCGAGTTGCCGGGCAATCAGGCGCGGGTGTTCGAGACCACCTTCGAGGGCATGCCGGTGGCGGAGGTGGAAGGGCAGTACGACGCCATTCTGTTCAGCGAAAGCTTTCAGTACATCGATCTGCATACCGTGCTCGGCCATTGCGCGCGCCTGCTCAAACCGCAGGGCCGGGTGGTGATCTGCGACTTCTTCAAGACGCCCGCCGCAGGTGACGGTCAGCCCGGCGATGGTGTCATCGGCGGCGGCCACCGGCTGGACGAGTTCCGCCGCGTGCTGGCGGCGGCGCCGTTCGACGTGGTGCGCGACGAGGACATCACGGCGCTGGTGGCGCCCAACATGGACATCGTCGACGATCTGTTGATGCACAAGCTCAAGCCCTCGGGCGAGGCGATCTGGGAGTATCTGCGCGGCAGCTATCCGTTCACGGCGCGGCTGCTCGGCTTCTTCCTGCGCAAGAAGCTGCCCAAGGTGCAGAAGAAGTATTTCTCCGGCCTGCGCACCGGCGCCACCTTCGCCAAGTACAAGAACTACCGCCTCGTGGTGCTGGCCAAGCGTGATGGCGCCTGATCTCTATTTCGCCGACCCGCGCGCCTGGTCGCGTTGGGGCTACGGCAGCGCGGCCGTGCTGGCCGCGCTGCTGCTGTTGCTGCTGGCCAGCGACGGTAACGCGGCCCTGTTCCACCTCGTCAACGGCGCAGCGTGGCCGGCAGGGGACTGGCTGTGGTCCAACATCACCGTGTTGGGCGACACCATGACGTTGTTGTGCCTGCTGCTGCCCTTCGTCGGCCGCCGCCCCGACCTGGTGTGGAGCATCATGGTGGCGGTGATCGTGGTGTCCGTGCTCATCCATGGTGCCAAGCTGGTGTTCGACATGCCGCGGCCGCCCTATGTGCTGGATGGCGCCGACCTCCGCGTCATCGGCTTTCGCGCCATCTCCGGTTCCTTTCCTTCCGGCCACAGCGCGGCGGCCTTCGCCTTTGCCGGGGCGGTGTGCGTGATGCGTTTTCCCCTGGCCGCCAAGGTGGTAGTGTTGCTCGCCGCGAGCGCGGTGGGCCTCTCCCGCGTGGCGGTGGGCATCCACTGGCCGCTGGATGTGGTGGCCGGCGCCCTCATCGGCTGGCTCGGCGTGATGCTCAGCGTGTGGCTGGGGCAACGCTGGCCGCTGGGTCTGCGCCTCCCGGTGCAGCGCGGCATCGCCGTGCTGCTGGTGGCCGCCGGCTTGTACACCTTGTGGGATTATGACGGCGGCTATCCGCTGGCGCGTCCCTTGTTGGTAGTGTTGTCCCTGGTTGTGTTGGCGCTGGCCTGGCCGGGGCTGCGGCGTCTGTTCCAGCGGAGAATTGCATGACCCATCATCTCAAGCGCATGTTTTCGCTGCTGCTGCGCCTGGCTGTCACCCTGCTGGTGTTCTGGCTCATCTTCCGCGCCATCGATCTGGATGGCGTGGTGCAGACGATCTCGGGCGCGGCGCCCGGCCTGTTGCTGGTGGCGTTGGTGTTTCAGCTGGCCAGCACCCTGCTGGCCTCCTGGCGCTGGAAGCTGGTGATGCAGCGCCTCGGCTTCGGCCGCGACTTTGTCTTTTATCTGCGTAGCTATTTCAAGGGCGCCTTCTTCAATCAGGGCCTGCCCACCAGCGTGGGCGGCGATGCGTTGCGCGTGCTCGACGTGGCGCGCACCGGTCACCGCAAGCGCGATGCCTTCTACGGCGTGGCGGTGGACCGCGGCCTCGGCCTGGCCGGCCTGCTGGTGTTCAACCTGCTGGCGCACCTGCTGGCGCCGGATCTGCTGCCGCGCCAGGCCTTCCTCGCCATCAATGGCATCGTCCTGCTCGGTATCGCCGGCTTTGCCGCCACCTGGTTCCTGCATCGGCTCGAACTGCTGGAGCACTGGGCACCGACGCGCGTGCTGCGGCGCATCTCGCAGCGGCTGGCGGCGGTGCTGGCCGGGGGGCGCGATGTCGGCGTGCAGCTGGGCCTGTCGCTGCTGATCCATCTGCTGGCGCTGCTCGCCATCTATTACATCGGCCGCAGTGTCGGCCTGGAGTTCGGCCTGCTCACCTACATGGTGATCGTGCCGCCGGTGATCCTGCTCACCCTGGTACCGGTGTCGCTGGCGGGGTGGGGCGTGCGCGAGGGCGGCATGATTGGGCTGTTCACCCTCATCGGTGCCGACAAGACCCTGGTGCTGTCCATGTCCATCCTCTACGGCGTGACCCTCATCGTCAGCAGCCTGCCCGGCCTCTACGCCTATCTCACCGGCAAGCACCACCTGTAACGTGAACGACGCGCGCCGCAATTTTTACTACGCCCTGGGCGGCGTCACGCTGCTCAAGCTGCTGCTGGCCGCCTGGCTGCCGCTCACCGGCGACGAGGCCTATTTCTTCGTCTGGGGCAGCCATCCCAGCGCGGGTTATTACGATCATCCGCCCATGGTGGGCTGGTGGTTGACGGTCTTGCTGCCGCTGGGACAGGCAGAGTGGTGGCTGCGCCTGCCGGCCTACGCCATGACCAGCTTCATCGCCTGGGTCGTCTATCGTCTGCTGCGCGATGGTCTTGGTGAGGAGCGCGCGATGCTGGCGGGCCTGCTCTATCTGTTGGCGCCGGTGAACATCGTCAACGTGCTGATCAGCACCGACACCCCGCTGATCCTGTTTTCCTTCCTTTCCGCGCTGGCCTTGCAGCGCGCGCTGCAACAGGAGGGCTACCGCTGGTTCGTCTACGCCGGCGCCCTGCTCGGCCTTGCCTTCCTCGCCAAGTACTTCGCCGTGTTGCTCGGTCTGGCCTATGGCGTCTATCTGCTGTTGATCAGGCCGTCGCGGCGCAATCTCATCGGCCTGGTGCTGCTGTTCCTTGCCGTGCTGCCCTTTGCCGCGTTCAACGTCTGGTGGAACTATGGCCACTGCTGGAACAATGTGCTGTTCAATCTATACAGCCGTCACAGCGGCGGCAGTTTCGATTGGAGCCATCCGGCGCTGTATCTGCTGATGCTGATCTATCTGCTGGGGCCGCTGGCGTGGTACGGCTGGCGGCAGCGCGGCGCGGTGCTGGCTGTTGCACGCCGGCGCGAGCTGTTCTTGTGGCTGTGGCTGCTGCCGATGGCTCTGTTCGCGCTGCTGTCGTTCACCGCGCGCATCGGCCTGCACTGGGTGCTGGCCTTTTATCCCTTTCTGTTTCTGTTCCTGCCGGCTGTCCTGGATGCCGCACAACTGCGCCGCAGCGTGCGTTTCATGGCCGGCTTCTCTGCGCTGCATGTGGCGGCGCTAGCCGTGGTGCTGGTGCTGCCGACGGATGTGTGGCGGGAGCGGCCGGTGCTTCACCACGACATGGTGTTCGGCAGCCACAGCGGTGAGTTTTGGCAGCAGATGGCGCCGCAGGTGGAGGGCTATGCCCTGGCCACCGAGAGCTATGTCTATTCGGCGATCCTGGAACACCGTTCCGGCCGTCGTTTTCATGTGTTCGGCGATGCCTCCAAATATGGCCGCCATGACGACCAGCTCACCGATTACCGCGCGCTGGATGGGCAGAATATCGCCGTGTTGCTGTACGCGGAACAGTCGCCGGCGGTGCATGCGCGCTATTTCGAACGGCACGAGGTGCGCGAGATTACCGTGCGCGGCGTCACCGACTATCTGCTGCTCGGCCGCGGTTTCCGCTATGCCTTGTACCGCGACGAGGTGCTGCGGCGGGCGCAGCAGCAGTTTTACCGCCTGCCATGGTTCCTGCCAGCCGGCGCATGCTATTTTTACGAGCGTTATTTTCCCGACGAGGACGTGCAACGGTTGCCACGCGGATGAATATTTTGAATAAGGACATTGCCGGCTGGGGGCACTACCCGGTGCAGCGCTGCGAGCTGGTGCGGCCGGAACGCCACTCCGAACTGTGGTCGGAGGCGCCGTCGCTGCTGGCGCGCGGCCAGGGCCGCAGCTATGGCGATGCCGCGCTCAACGAGGGTGGCCGCGTGGTGCTCACCGAACGGGTCAACCGTTTTCTCGCCTTTGATCGCGACAAGGGCATCGTGCGCGCCGAGGCCGGCCTCACCCTGGCGGAACTGCTGGCGGTCACCGTGCCGCGCGGCTGGTTTCCGCTGGTGACGCCGGGCACCAAACACGTCTCCCTGGGCGGCTGTGTGGCCGCCGATGTGCACGGCAAGAATCATCACCACGACGGCGCCTTTGGCCGCAGCGTGCGCGAGTTGGAATTGATCAGCGCCGACGGCCGCCGTCTGCGCTGTTCGCCGCAGGAAAATGCCGCGGCCTTCCACGCCACGCTGGGCGGTATGGGTCTCACCGGCCTCATCGGCGAGGTGGAGCTGCAATTGCAGCCCATCGACAGCGCCTGGATCCGCGCCCGTCATCAGGGGGCGGCCCATCTGGAACAGCTGTTCCAGTTGTTGCAGGACAGCGACGGTGAGGCGCGCTACAGCGTCGCCTGGGTGGACCTGATGAGCCGCGGCGCGGCGCTGGGTCGCGGGGTGGTGATGAACGGCGATCACGCCGGGCGCGACGAGCTGTCCGGCGGCCGTCGCCTGACACCGCTGCGCCTGCCGCCGCACACGGTGCGCACCATTCCCTTCAACATGCCCGGCTGGTTGCTCAACGGTCTGTCCATCCGCGCCTTCAACAGCCGCTATTTCCGCAGCGAGGGCAGCCGCACGGCGCCCTTCCTGGTGGACTACGACACCTTCTTCTATCCGCTGGACACGCTGCACCACTGGAACCGCCTGTACGGCAAGCGCGGTTTCGTGCAGTACCAGTGCGTGGTGCCGACTGCGGGCGCCCTTGCGGCGATGCAGCGGATCATGCAGCGCCTGGCCGCCAGCGGCCACCCGGCCTTCCTCGGCGTGCTGAAGCGCATGGGCGCGCAGGGTGACGGCCATCTGTCCTTCCCCCTGGAGGGTTATACCCTGGCGATGGATCTGCCCATGCAGGGTGAGGCGACCTTGCGCCTGCTGGATGATTTCGACGCGGTGGTGCTGGCCCACGGCGGGCGCGTCTATCTGGCCAAGGACGCGCGTCTCCAGCCGGAGTCGTTCCGCGCCATGTATCCGCGTTTTGCCGACTGGCGGCGCATCAAGAACGAACTGGATCCGCTGGGCGTGTTCAGCTCCAGCCTGTCGCGCCGGCTACGTCTGGAGGATGAGGCATGAGCGGCGCGATCCTGATCCTCGGCGCCACCTCCGCCATCGCCCGCGGCACGGCCGCGGCCTGGGCGCGGCGCGGCTATCGGTTGTATCTGGCCGGCCGTGACGTGGAATCCCTGCGCCGTGATGCCGCCGACCTCGCCATCCGTTACGGCGTGGCGGTGCACTTCGGCGCCTTCGACGCGGCGGCCCATGACAGCCATGCGGCCTTTCTGCAGCGGGTGACTGACGAGATGGGCGAGCTGGAGGGCGTGTTGCTGGCCTTCGGCTACCTGGGCAGCCAGAGCAGGGCGGCGGGCGACTTGCGCGAAACCATGGCCATCATCAACCGCAATTTCGTCGATGCGGTGTCCATACTCAATCTGTGCGCCGACCACCTGGAACAGCGCGGCCGCGGCTTCATCGCCGGCATCGCCTCGGTGGCCGGCGATCGCGGCCGCCAGAGCAATTACACCTACGGCGCCGCCAAGGGGGCCTTCGCCCTGTACCTGCAGGGCCTGCGCAACCGCCTGTTCCCGGCGGGGGTGCAGGTGTTGACCATCAAGCCCGGTTTCGTCGACACCGCCATGACCTACGGCATGCCGGGGCTGTTTCTGGTGGCGACGCCGGCCTATGTGGGCGAGCGCATCGTCACGGCGCTGGAACGCGGGCGCGAGGTGATCTATGTGCCGTGGTTCTGGCGCTACATCATGCTGATCATCCGCAGCATCCCCGAGCGCTTGTTCAAGCGCTTGAAGTTGTGACAAGAATCAGTCCGCAAATGAACGCGAATATACGCGAATGGAACATACTTGTTCGAACGCTTTGGTCAGGCATGGGTGATCATGGCTTGTCTGGCATGGCTTCATTTGCGTCCATTTGCGTTCATGCGCGGACTTGGTTTTATGGCTGCTAACCGTCCCGTCGTCGCCGCCTTCGATTTCGATGGCACCATCACCTGCCGTGACACCTTGCGCCCGTTTCTGCTGCAACTGGCGGGTTGGGGTGGCGTGCTGCGCGGCATCGTGCCGCTGCTGCCGACGCTGTTCGGTTATGGCCTGCGCCTGACACCCAACGACGTGGCCAAGGAGCGGGTGCTGCGGCGCTTTCTGGGCGGTATGGACAATG
The DNA here is from genome assembly GCF_059410345.1 of Sulfurivermis sp. Taxonomy (NCBI): domain Bacteria; kingdom Pseudomonadati; phylum Pseudomonadota; class Gammaproteobacteria; order Thiohalomonadales; family Thiohalomonadaceae; genus Sulfurivermis; species Sulfurivermis sp. The sequence goes on from NZ_JBLJDO010000022.1 coordinate 6,503, forward strand.
AGGCGCTGCATCGCGCCGGCGCGCGCTTTGCGCAGGAACAGCTGCTGCGGATGGTGCGCCCGGCGGCGCTGGCGCGGCTGCAATGGCACCAGGCGCAGGGGCATCGCTGTGTGGTGATCTCTGCCTCCATCGAGCATTATGTGGCGCCATGGGCGCGCGGTGCCGGTTTCGACGATGTCATTGCCACGCGTCTGGCGCTGGATGACAACGGTTGCGTGACCGGTCGCTACGACGGCGCCAACTGCTACGGCGCGGAGAAGGCGCGTCGCCTGCACGCCCTGCTGGGCGCGCGCGCGGATTACGAACTGTATGCCTACGGCGACAGCCGCGGCGACCGCGAGCTGCTGGCTCTGGCCGACCACGCCTACTACCGCACCATGCCGGGAGAAGGAAATGGCGCTTGATTTGCGCGCAATGATCAAATTGCTGCGGCCGCATCAGTGGCTGAAGAACGGCTTCGTCTTCGTCGGTCTGCTGTTCGGCCATGCCTGGAACGATGTGGTGACGGTGCAGGCGGTGGTGCTGGCGGCGCTGGCCTTCTGTTTCGTCTCCAGCGCCATCTACGTGATTAACGATCTGGCCGACCGCGAGGCCGACCGCCTGCACCCGCACAAGAAGCACCGTCCGCTGGCGGCGGGCACGGTGACGGCAGGGCAGGGCATGGTGCTGGGGGCGCTGTGCGCCCTGGCCGGTTTTGCCCTCGCCTGGACGGCTTCACCGACGGTGCTGCTCATCGTGGCGCTCTACGCCGTGCTCAACCTGCTTTATTCGTGGCGCCTGAAGCACGTGGTGATCCTCGACGTGTTCATCATCGCCGCCGGCTTCATGCTGCGCATCCTGGCCGGCACCATCGGCGTCGGCATTCCGCCCTCGTCCTGGCTGCTGCTCACCGGCCTGATGGTCACGCTGTTTCTCGGCTTCGCCAAGCGCCGCTCCGAACTGGCGGTGATGGAACACAGCACCGCCCCGGCGCGCAAGGTGCTGCAGAATTACTCGCTGCCGATGCTGGACCTGATGATCGGCGTCTGCGCCACCGGCGTGGTGATGGCCTACAGCCTGTACACCATGAGCGCCGATACCATCGCCGCCCACCGCACCGGCAATCTCATCTACACGGTGCCCTTCGTGCTCTACGGCCTGTTCCGCTATCTGCACCTCACCTTCAGTACCGATGCCGGTGAAGATCCGGCACGCGACCTGTTGCGCGACCCGCACCTGCTGCTGACGGTGCTGGGCTGGGCCGCGCTCACCTTCTGGTTGCTGGCATGAGCGAGGCCACACCGCGGCCGGTGCGCGGCCTGCGCGCGCTGATCCTGTCGGTGGTGGCGGCGGCGCTCGGCTATCTGGCCTTTTCCCTGTGGGGCGGCTGGCGCGAGGTGGTGGACGCATTGCGCGAGGTGTCGCTGCCGGTGCTGGCGCTTTTGCTGGCCCTGTCCCTGGTCAACTACGGCCTGCGTTTCCTGCGCTGGCAGCATTACCTGCACCTGTTCGGCCACCGCGTACCGTGGCTCACCAGCCTGCGCATCTATCTGGGTGGTTTTGCCCTCACCACCACGCCGGGCAAGGCGGGGGAGGCGTTGCGTTGCGTGCTGTTGCAGCCACGCGGCGTGTCCTGGCCGCACAGCCTGGCCGCCCTGCTGGCCGAGCGTCTGGGCGATCTCATCGCCATCCTGCTGCTCGCCGCCGTCGGCCTGGCCGCCTACCCGCCGGCGCGCGGCGTGGTGGTGGTCATGACCGTACTGTTGTTCGCCATGCTGCTGCTCATCCAGCAGCGTGCCTGGCTGGAGCAACTGGATGGGTGGTTGCGCCGTCGCTTCAGTGGCCGCCCCGCCGCCCTGGCCGCCGGGCTGATCGAAACGATCCTGCATTCCTCGCGTCTGTTCTCCCTGCCCCTGTTCGGTTATAGCATCGCCCTCGGCGTGGTGGCCTGGGGTGCCGAGGGCGTGGCCTTCTGGTATCTGGTGCAGGTGCTCGGCACTGGCATGGATCTGCCCACCGCCCTGTTCATCTATGCCTTTGCCATGCTGGTGGGGGCGGTGAGCTTCCTGCCCGGCGGCCTGGGCGGCGCGGAGCTCACCATGGTGACCCTGTTGACCCTCAATGGCATGAGCCCGGGTGTGGCGGTGGCGGCGACGGTGCTGATCCGTCTTGCTACCCTGTGGTTCGCCGTCCTGCTCGGCGCCGTTGCCCTGCTGCCCGGCCGGCGCGGACGCGCGGTATAATCGGCCTACTTTTTCCTTTTACGGTTCAGGAGCGGCGGCAATGAAAGTGGATACCATGCGCAAGGTGGATTATTACGCCGGTGTGCCGCTGTGTTTTCTCGTCACCCTGGTGTTTCGCATCATCGGACTGTTCCGCCGCTGGCAGCGCACGGCGCCCCGGCGCGTGCTGTTGGTGGAATTGTCGGAGATGGGCAGCGCGATCCTGGTCGACCCGGCAATGCGCAAGCTGCGGCAGCACGGCGCCGAGCTGTTTTTCGTCATCTTCAAGAAGAACGCCGCCAGCCTGCAGCTGCTGGGCACCGTGCCGGAAGAAAACGTATTCACCATCCGCGAGAGCGGCCTGTTCGTGCTGGCCTACGATACCCTGCGTTTCCTGTTCTGGACCCGCCGTCGCAACATCGATACGGTCATCGATCTGGAACTTTTCTCGCGCTACAGCGCGCTGCTCACCGGCCTGTCCGGCGCCAACAACCGCATCGGTTATCACGCCTTCCACAACGAGGGCCTGTACCGCGGCGAGCTGCTGACCCATCGCGTCGCCTACAACCCGCATCTGCACATCGCCAAGAACTTCATCGCCATGGTCAACACCGCCCTGAGCGACAAGGTGGAGCTGCCGTACTCCAAGACCTTGATCCGGGACGAGGAAATCGTCCTGGCCAAGGCGGAGATCACGGCGGAACAGCAGGAGGCGATGCGCGCCAAGGTGCGGGAGGCGTATCCGGCCTACGACCCGGCGCGCCAGCGCATCGTGCTGATCAATCCCAACGCATCCGACCTGCTGCCGCAGCGGCGCTGGATGCCGGAGCGTTATCTGGAGGTGATGCAGCGCATCATCGACGGCTACGACGACGTGCTGGTGCTGATCACCGGCGCGCCGGGCGAATACGAGGAAGCGGAGCAACTGCGCAAGTGGGTGGGGCGCGAGCGCTGCGTCAACTTCGCCGGGCGCCTCAAACTGCTGGAACTGCCGGCGCTGTACAGCATCTCCCTGCTGATGCTGAGCAATGATTCCGGTCCAGGCCATTTCTCCGCCGTCACCGACCTGCCCACCTTCGTCATCTTCGGTCCGGAGACGCCGAAGCTGTACGGCTCACTGGGCAACTCCACGCCGATCTACGCCGGTATCGCCTGCTCGCCCTGTGTTAGCGCGGGCAATCACCGCAAGACCCCCTGCGTCGATAATGTCTGCCTCCAAGTGATCACCCCCACCCAGGTATTCGATACCCTGCGTCCTGTTCTCGATGTCAAATAGAACCGCCGCACAGGCGCAGGGATTGTGCAGTGGAAAACCCCGCGTCTCTGCGGCAGGTCGTGAACCTTGGAATCATTGATTCTCTATTGCCGCGCCGGATTCGAGGGCGAGTGTGCCGCCGAGGTGCAGGAGCATGCCGCGCTGCTGGGCGTGGCGGGTTATTGCCGCGCCACGACGGGCAGTGCCTATGTGGAGTTCAATCCCTATGAAGGAATGGCGGTCGAATTATTGCAGCGTTTGCCGTTCCATGAACTCATCTTCGCCCGCCAGATGTTCGCGGCGCGGCGCGTCGATGATCTGCCGCTGACCGATCGCATCGGTCCTTTGCTGGCCGCGCTGGGTGACGTGGTGGTGGGTGAGGTGTGGGTGGAGACCGCCGACACCAACGAAGCCAAGGAATTGCAGGTGTTGTGCCGCAAGCTGGCGCCGCCGCTGCGGGCGGAACTGGTGCGGCGCAACTGGCTGCACGAAGAGCGCAGCAACCTGCCGCGTCTGCACGTTTTTTTTCTGAGCTCTTCCTCCGCCTTCATCGGCATTTCGGCGCCGGAGAATGCCTCCCCTTGGTACATGGGCATCCCGCGCCTCAAGTTTCCCGCCGGCGCACCCAGCCGCTCCACCCTGAAGCTGGATGAGGCGCTGCTTACCTTTCTTACGGCAGATGAGCGTGAGCGGCGTTTGCGACCCGGCATGCAGGCGGTGGATCTGGGTGCGGCGCCCGGCGGCTGGACCTGGCAATTGGTGCAGCGCCACCTGCGCGTGGTGGCGGTGGACAACGGGCCGATGGACAGGGAGTTGATGGACAGCGGCGTGGTGGAGCACCGCCGCGAAGACGGTTTTCGCTATCGCCCCGCCAAACCGGTGGACTGGATGGTATGCGACATGGTGGAGCAGCCGGCGCGCATCGCGCGCCTGGTGGCGGACTGGCTGGCGCAGGGCTGGTGCCGCGAGTGCATCTTCAACCTCAAGCTGCCGATGAAGAAACGCCACCAGGAGGTGCAGCACTGCGCCGCCCTCATCGAGCAGCGGCTGTCGCAGGCCGGCGTACGCTACACCCTGCATTTCAAACAGCTCTACCACGACCGTGAGGAAGTGACGGGTTATCTCCGCGTGGTTGGCTAGGGCGCTCCCTGCGAACCGTGTGCCGCGAGGGTTCGGTTCCTGCGGTCTTGTCGTGCCTCGTCCTAGTCCTTGAACGGCAGGACATACTTGTCGTAATAGTCCTCTGCCAGCACCGCCGCTTCACGCATTTGCTGCATGCTCAGCTGGTCGGCGGCGGCATCACGGAACTTGGCGGCGGCGGTGTCGCCCTGGCCGGCAGCGAGGTCGAGCCAGGCATAGGCCTGGATGTAATTCTTTTCCACCCCGACACCGTATAGATACAGCCCGCCGAGTTTGCCCTGGGCACGCATGTCACCCTGCTGGGCGGCATTTAGAAACTCAGTGTAGGCAGTGGCGTAGTCGCCCTTCTCGTAGGCGGTCATGCCGTCTTCAAAGCCCGCGTGGGCAAGCGGGGAGCAGAGCAGAAAGAACAGGGCAGCGATGAGACGTTGGCGCATGGTGTGACCTCCGATGCAGATGACTGTCAGGGGGTGATCGGTTTGCCATCGAGCAGGGCGCGGCCGTGCTCCAGCGTGAGCCGTCCCTCGGCAAACCAGCGGATGGCCTCGGGATAGATGCGGTGTTCCTCGCGTAATACGCGGGCAGCGAGCGATTCGGGGCTGTCGCCAGGTTCAACCGGCACACGTGCCTGCATGACGATCGGGCCGGCGTCCAGTTCCGGCGAAACGAAATGCACGGTGGCGCCGTGTTCGTCGTCGCCGGCGGCGAGGGCACGGGCGTGGGTGTCGAGGCCGCGGTGACGCGGCAGCAGCGAGGGGTGGATGTTGAGCATGCGCCCCTCGTAACGGCGCACGAAGCCGTCGCTCAGTATGCGCATGAAGCCGGCCAGCACCACCAACTCGGCGCCACAGCCGTCGATGATCTGCGCCAGCGCCGCATCGTAGCTTTCCCGATCGGCATAGTCCTTGTGATTGAGCACCTGCGTCGGGATGCCGGCCCGGCGCGCGCGCTCCAGGCCGTAGGCATCCATCTTGTTGCTGATCACCGCACGGATATCCACCGGCAGGCCGGCCCGCGTGGCGTCGATGATGGCCTGCAGGTTGCTGCCGCTGCCGGAGATGAGGACGACGATGGGGAGCTTGCGCGCCTCGGCCATTAGGTATTGATCACGACCTGTTCACCGCCTACCGCCACCGTGTCGATGGCGCCGAGGTGCCAGGCGGTTTCGCCGGCGGCGCGCAGCAGTTCCAGGCTGCGGGCCAGGTCTTCCTGGGCCACGGCGATCACCATGCCGACGCCGCAGTTGAATACACGGTGCATCTCGCGCTCGGCGATGTTGCCCTTCTGCTGCAGCCAGTCGAACACCGGCGGGCGCCGCCAGCTTTTGCCGTCGATGACGGCGCGGCAGTTCTCTGGCAGCACGCGCGGGATGTTTTCCAGCAGGCCGCCGCCGGTGATGTGGGCGAGGGCATGCACGTCCACTTGCGCGAACAGCTGGAGCAGCGGCTTGATGTAGATGCGGGTGGGGGCGAGCAGGGTTTCGCCCAGGGTCTTGCCGTGGAACTCTTCGCCCAGGTAGGCCTTGCTCACCTCGATGACCTTGCGCACCAGCGAGTAGCCATTGGAGTGCGGGCCGGAGGAGGCCAGGCCGATGAGGGCGTCGCCCGTCTTGACCTTGCTGCCGTCGATGATCTTGCTCTTTTCCACCACGCCCACGGCGAAGCCGGCCAGGTCGTAGTCGCCGCCCTGGTACATGCCGGGCATTTCCGCGGTCTCACCGCCGATGAGGGCGCAGCCGGCCTGCTCGCAGCCCGCGGCGATACCCTTGATGACATCAGCAGCGGTGTCCACGTCGAGGTGGCCGGTGGCGAAGTAATCGAGGAAGAACAGCGGCTCGGCACCCTGCACCACCAGGTCGTTGACGCACATGGCGACCAAGTCGATGCCGATGGTGTCGTGCTTGTGCAACTGCATGGCCAGCTTGAGCTTGGTGCCGACGCCGTCGGTGCCGGAGACCAGCACCGGTTCCTTGTAGCGGTCCAGCGGCACCTGGAACAGGGCGCCGAACCCGCCCAGACCGCCCATCACCTCGGGGCGCGTGGTGCGCTTGGCGTAGGGTTTGATGCGTTCGACCAGGGCATCGCCCGCGTCGATGTCGACCCCGGCGTCGCGGTAGCTGAGGCCGGCGCTGTGCTGCTTGTCGTTGCTCACGTGTAGTCCCCGTCGAGGCTGGTGATGCGCGACCGGATTCACAGGCTGGCCGCGCGAAAAGGGCGTCATTGTAACCGGAACGCGCCGCGCCGTCTGCCCGCGGCTTGACTTGCGACGGAGGGTGACATAGCGTGCGCGGGCATGAAACGACTCCCCTTGTATACCTTCATAGCGTTGTTGTGGCTGGCGGGCCATGCCATGGCGGCGGAGGTGGCCGGCCTGTACGAGGCCGAGGTGCCGGTGGCCGATCAGCAGGGCGAGGCGCGCCAGCAGGCCATGCGCGACGGCTTGGCCGAGGTGCTGGTGCGCGCCACCGGCTACAGCGCCACGCCGCAGGATCCCGCCCTGGCCGACCTGTTCAGCAATGCCGCGCGCTATGTGCAGCAGTATCGCTACCGTACGGTGCCGGCGACGGCCACCCAGCCGGCAGGACTGACGCTGTGGATGTCCTTTGACGCCAATAGCCTCGGCCAGGCCCTGCGCAGCCGCGGCCAGCCGGTGTGGGGCAGCGCCCGGCCGCTGTTGCTGGTGTGGCTGGCGGTGGAGACCGGTAGCGAACGGCGCCTGGTGTCCGCGGCGGAAAGTGCCGGCATGCCCGGGCTGGAGACGGCGGCGCGCCGTCGCGGGTTGCCGCTGCGGTTGCCGCTGCTCGATCTGGAGGATCAGGCCCGCATCACCGCCGCTGACGTATGGGGCGGCTTCCAGGAGCCGGTGCTGGCCGCCTCGGCCCGTTATCGGCCGCAAGCGGTGTTGCTCGGTCGCCTGTATCACGACCGTCAGGGTATCTGGCACGCGCGCTGGACGCTGCGGGTGGGCGACGAGGCCATGCACTGGGAGAGCGCCGGCGCCACCCCGGATCAGGTGTTGGGGGCTGGTGTGGACGGCAGCGCCGACGCCCTGGCCATGCGCTTTGCCCAGGTGGTCGACCTCGACGGCGGCAGCGTGGTCACGCTGCATGTCAGCGACGTCACTACCCTGTCCGATTACGCGCGCCTGCTGAATTATCTGGGCGCACTCAGCGGCGTCACCGCGGTGCAGGTCACCGAGGTGGAGCCGCGGGCAGTAACCTGTCGTCTGACCCTGGAGGCAAACCCGGCGGCGCTGACACGCACCATCGGTCTTGGTTCCACCCTGGCCGTCACCACTGCCGGCTCCGCGCCGCTGGATGCGCTGCATACGGAGCTGTATTACCGGTTGCTGCCCTGAAGTCCCGGGGCCGGGCATGCTGCGCTTTCTGCCCAACCTCATCACCGGTCTGCGCATACTGCTGATTCTGCCGTTTCTGTGGCTGCTGCTACGGGGCAGCCATGGTGCCGCCCTGATGCTGTTCGTGCTGGCCGGTGTGTCCGATGCATTGGACGGTTTTCTTGCCAAGCGCTACGGCTGGCGCAGCCGGCTCGGTGCGATCCTGGACCCGGCGGCGGACAAGCTGCTGATGCTGTGTACCTATCTGGCATTGGGCTGGCTGGCGGCCCTGCCGTGGTGGCTGGTGGCGATGGTGCTGCTGCGCGATGGCATCATCGTGGCCGGGGCGCTGGCCTACTACCGGCTGTTCGGTGTGTATGAGATGGAACCCATGCTGGTCAGCAAGCTGAACACGGCGCTGCAAATCGCGCTGGTTCTGGCCGTATTGTGGGCGTCGTGGCATGGCGGCGTGGCCCCGGCGCTGCTGCACTGGCTGATCTACCTGGTGGGACTCACCACCCTGGCCAGCGGCAGCGCCTATGTGTGGGTGTGGAGCCGGCGTGCGCTGGCGGAAAGGGACAAAGGACGATGACGGAATCGCAGAAATGGTTATGGGTGGCGGCAGCGGCGGCCACTGCCCTGTTGTTCTATGCGCTGGCACCGGTGCTGGCGCCGTTCGCCACCGCGGCGATCCTGGCCTATATCGGCAATCCCCTGGTGGAACGACTGGCGCGCTGGCGCCTGGCGCGCACCTGGGCGGTGGTGGTGGTGTTCGCGGTACTGGCGCTGCTGGTGGTGTGGTTGCTGCTGGTGCTGGTGCCGATGCTGGAACGGCAGATCGTGCTGTTTATGGCCAAGCTGCCTGCCATCCTTGATTGGCTGCAACAGCAGGTCTTGCCCTGGCTGCAGACGCGCTTCGGCCTGGCCGCGACGCCGGATATGGGCAGCCTCAAGGGCTATGCGGCGGAGCATTGGCAGTCCGCCGGCGGCCTGGTGACCCAGGTCTTGGCCTCGGCGTCCCGCTCCGGCCTGGTCCTGCTCGGCTGGCTGGCCAATCTGCTGCTGGTGCCGGTGGTTGCCTTCTACCTGCTGCGCGACTGGCCGGCGCTGCTGGCGCGGCTGCACGAATTGCTGCCGCGACGCATCGAGCCGGAGGCGGTAAAGCTGATCCGCGCGGTGGACGAGGTGCTGGGGGCGTTTTTCCGCGGCCAGCTGCTGGTGATGCTGGCGCTGGGTGTCATCTACACCCTCGGCCTGTGGCTGGTGGGGCTGGACCTGGCCCTGCTCATCGGCATGCTGGCGGGTCTGGTCAGTTTCGTGCCTTATCTGGGCCTCATCGTCGGCGTCGCCGCCGCCGGTGTCGCTGCGCTGCTGCAATTTCAGGAGTGGCTGCCTCTCCTGTATGTACTGCTGGTGTTCGGTGTGGCGCAGGTGCTGGAAAGTGTGCTGCTGACCCCGTGGCTGCTGGGCGAGCGCATCGGCCTGCATCCGGTGGCGGTGATCTTCGCGGTGATGGCCGGCGGCCAGCTGTTCGGCTTCCTCGGTGTCCTGCTGGCCCTGCCGGTGGCGGCGGTGGTGGTGGTGCTGCTGCGCTATGCCCACCAGCATTACCTGGACAGCCGGCTCTATTCGGCGGCCAACCGGGGCTGATGTGGAACGGCAACTGACCCTGCGCATCGGTCTGCGCGATAGCGCCACCTTCGGCAATTTCCTCGTTGGCGCTAACGCCGCTCCCCTGCACCTGTTGCAGCAGGGGGCGGAACCGTTCGTTTACCTGTGGGGTGGTTGGGGCAGTGGCCGCAGCCACCTATTGCAGGCGGCCTGCCATGCCGCGACCGCCCGCGGCGGCAATCCGGCCTATCTCCCCCTGGGTGAACTGGCCGGGGCCGGTGTCGAATTGCTGGATGGACTGGAGCAGATGTCGCTGGTGTGTCTCGACGACCTGCAGGCGGTGACGGGTAACGCGGCTTGGGAAGAAGGGCTGTTTCACCTCTACAACCGGGTGCGTGATGCCGGCGGCCACCTGCTCGCGGCGGCGGATGCCAGCCCGGCCGCCCTCGGCGTCGAACTGGCGGACCTGCGCTCGCGGCTCGCCTGGGGACCGGTGTTCCAGCTTCAGCCCCTCGACGACACCGGCAAGCTGATGGCCCTGCAGTTACGCGCGCGGGCCCGCGGCATGGAGTTGAACGAGGAAGTGGGCACTTACCTGTTGCGGCGTTGCCCGCGTGATATGCATGCCCTGTTCGAACTGCTGGAACGGCTGGATCAGGCCTCCCTGGCGGCCCAGCGCCGTCTCACCATCCCCTTCGTGCGCGAGCTGATCAGCTGAGGCGCTGTTCGGCCTAAGGCTCCGGGTGGCGCGGCCGCCGCGGGATCACCCCGCCCTTGAGGCGCACATAGGCCAGCGCACCTACGTATAGGCATAGTGCCAGCAGGATCTCCATCACCGCCAACCGCCGGTCCTGCGGTGTGGCGAACAACTCGCCGGCGCCGTGCAGCAGATACAGCAGCGCCAGCAGGCTGGCCCAGAAGTGACTCTTGGGCCGGCCCTGCAGGAGGCCACGCAGCGGCAACAGCAGTGGCCCGACCAACACCAGCAGCACCAGGCCCACGGGCAGGGCGGGAGGCGACAGCCACAACTGCCAGGCCAGCAGCAGGGCGATGAGGCCGAAATAGCCGGTGAGGGCGGCAGTACGCGCCAGCAACAGACGGTTCATCGGCGCAGCGCCGGGATGTTGCCGCCTTCCAGCTGTGCCTTGGCGGTGGCGGCGAGGCGCCGCCCCAGGGCCTGGCACAGGCGCTTTTCCTCCTCGCTCAGCGGCAGGCTGCCGTCGGCGCCTGCATGATGGGTAGGGCCGTAGGGGGTGCCGCCGCCGCGGGTGTGCAGCAGTTCGGTTTCACTGTAGGGGATGCCGAGCACCACCATACCGTGATGCAGCAGCGGCAGCATCATGGACAGCAGGGTGCTTTCCTGACCGCCGTGCAAGCTGGCGGTGGAGGTGAACACCGCCGCCGGCTTGCCGATGAGGCTGCCGGACAGCCACAGCGGACTGGTGCGGTCGATAAAGTATTTGAGCGGCGCCGCCATGTTGCCGAAATGGGTGGGGCTGCCGAGGGCCAGACCCACACATTCCTCCAGGTCGCGTAATTCCGCATAGGGCGCCCCTTCCGCAGGCACTTCCGGCGCCACCGCCGCGCATTCCGGCGACACCCCTGGCACGGTGCGCAGGCGCGCCTCCATACCGCTGACCTCTTCGATGCCGCGGGCGATGTGCCGCGCCATGTCCGCCACCGCGCCGTGGCGGCTGTAGTAGAGCACCAGGATTTCATTCATGACTCAGAGGATCTCCAACACTTTTTCCGGCGGGCGGCCGATGACGGCCTGCCTGCCGCGGATCACGATGGGGCGTTCGATGAGGCGCGGGTGTTGCACCATGGCATCGATGAGCGCGGCGCGGCTGAGCGTGGGGTTGTCCAGGCCCAGTTCGGTGTATTCATCTTCTTTCCGTCGCATCAATTCCCGTGGCTCCAGCTTGAGCGACTGCAGGATGCGCTCCAGTTCTGCATGGGTCGGCGGCGTGTCGAGGTAGTTGATTACCTCCGGCTCCATGCCGTGTTCAGTAAGCAGTTGCAGGGTCTGGCGCGACTTGGAGCAGCGGGGGTTGTGATAAATGGTTATCGTCATGACGTGTATCTATACTTTTCCAGAGTGGTCGCATTCTAACGGCAGTCGTCGCGCTGGGCCACGGACGGGCAGCATGGGTATTCTGTGACCCCACTAACACAACGCCACAGTGTTACTGCCTGATAATACCGCACCTGTTACTTGACACCCTTTTTGTTGGGGTGTTAGCTTGTGGGAACGCTTGCCGCCTTTCCTGTATGGGAAAGCACAATCAATACGCATGGAGCCATGGATATGAAAATCAAGAACATGTTGAAGTACTCCGGTCTTGCCGCTCTGGTGCTGACGGTTGCCGTCGGCTGCGCCAGTGCCCCGAAGGAAGAGGCAGCAGCGCAACCGGTCGTGCAGGATACCGCCTGCCTGGACGCGCAGAATGCCATCAATGAAGCCAAGCTGGCCGCCGAAAAGGCTGCTGCTGCCGGCGCCATCTGGCGCGATACCGAAGGCCTGCTCAAGCAGGCTGAGGATGCCCTCAAGGCTGGCGATTGCACCAAGGCCATCAGCCTGGCCAAGCAGGCCCGCAGCCAGGCCGAGGCCGCCCAGGCCCAGCGCGAAGCCGAACTGGCCCGCATGGGTGCCGCTGCCGGTGCTGACAGCTACAAGGTAGTGCGTGGTGACAGCCTGTGGCGCATCTCCAGCAAGAAGGAAATCTATGGCAACCCCTACCAGTGGCCGCTGATTTACAAGGCCAACCGCGACAAGATCAAGGATGCCGATCTGATTTACCCGGGTCAGGTGTTCGCCATCAACCGAGCTGCTTCCAGTGCTGATGTTGCCGCTGCCGTGAAGCACGCCAAGACCCGTGGCGCTTGGTCGCTGGGCGTGGTGGAAGAGTCCGACAAGGCCTATCTCGCCAAGTAAGCCGAGCAGTCATGTAGAAAACCGGAGAGCCCCGCAAGGGGCTCTTCGTTTTTATATAGGAAAAATGACATAAGACAGGATGGGAACAGGGGGCGCCGTTGGCTGTCTACACTGTCGCTGACGGTGTGGGAATAAGTTTGGCACCCACTGCAACCATATCGTTGAAGGAGTCCATCGCGTGTCACGCACCGGTTTACTGCTTGTATTGCTGCTGTTGGTGGGGAGTGCCGTGGCCAACCCCGACTTTACCCTGCTGGATATCGACGGCAAGCAGCATCGCCTGTCCGATTACCGCGGCAAGTGGGTGGTGGTCAATTACTGGGCGACGTGGTGTCCTCCCTGTCTGGAGGAAATCCCCGAACTGGTGGATTTTCACGACCGTCACAAGGACCGCGATGCGGTGGTGCTCGGTGTGAATATGGAGACGGTGACGGCCGACAAGCTGCGCCAGTTTGTCGAGGAGAATTTTGTGTCCTATCCGGTCTTGCCGGGTTCCCCTACGATGGATACCGTAGGGCCGGTGCGGGGATTGCCCACCACCTATCTGGTGGCTCCCGATGGCCGATTGGTGGCACGCCAGGTCGGCGGCATCACGGCGGCGGGTATCGAGACGTTTATCAATAACAGCAAATAACCAAGGTAGTGGTATTGGAGGAGATCAGCATGCGGCGCTTTTGGATGGTTCTGTGCCTATTGACGTTGTTGCCCGTGACCTTGGCATCGGCGGCTGGCGGGCGCGATCCCTTGACCCATTTCTTCAATGAAACCTTTGGCAATTTTGCCGAGGAACTGGAGCAGGCGCGTGAGCAGGACAAAAAGGGCGTGCTGGTATTTTATGAGATGGATGAATGCCCGTTCTGCCATTACATGAAGCAGAATGTCTTGAATCAGCCCACAGTGCAGGACTACTACCGCGAGCATTTCCTCAACTTCATGGTCGATATCGGTGGGGACATCGAAATTACCGACTTCAGCGGCAATCACACCAGCCAGAAGGAGTTTGCCAAGGCGGCGCGGGTGCGCGCCACTCCGGTCATCGCCTTCTATGATCTGAATGGCAAGGAACTCTTCCGCCATACCGGCCGTACCTCCGGTATCGAAGAGTTCCTGTTGATGGGGAAATTCATTGCGGAAGGCGCATATAAAACTCAGAAGTTCACCAACTACAAACGCGAACATCTCAAATAACAAGAAATACTGCCCATGCCCATGTTTGATCGTATCGCCGCCTATGGTGCGGTGCTGTGTTTTTCCTTGGCGTGCGCAGTTCCCAGCGTACGCGCCGCAGAACCGTTGCCGGATCCACTGACCTTGGAGCAGGCCCTGGCCCTGGCCGAAGAGGCCGATCCCAGCCTGCAACAGGCTCAGGCCGAGGTGGACCTGGCGCGCGCCGGCGTGCTGGAGGCGGAGGCGCGGGACGGCGTCAATGTCTGGATCGAAGGCCGCGCACGCTGGGTCGAGCCGGCCGACAATACGGTGGACAAGTCCCGTGATGACCACAAGGTCAGCCTGCTGGCGCGCAAGAATCTGTATGATTTCGGCCGCAGCAGCGCGCAACAGGCGGCTGCCCAGGCCGAGCTGGCGGGGCGCGAGCAGTTTTATGTCGACAGTGCGCAGCAACGCCGCATGGAGATCATGCGGCGTTATTTCGATGTGCTGCGTGCCGATCTGGAGTTTGCCCGTGACGATGAAGCCATGGCTGTCGCCTATGTGACCCTGGATCGGTTGCGTACCCGCCACGAGTTGGGACAGGTATCCGATCTGGACATCCTGACGATGGAAAGCGATTACCAGCAGACGCGGCGCAACCGTTTCGCCAGTGAAGGGCGCATGCGCGTGGCGCGGGCGCAGTTGGCCATTGCACTGAACCGTCCCGGCATGCTGCCCGCCAATTTGGTACGTCCTGAACTGCCACAGTTGCAGCGAACGTTGCCCGATTATGAATTGCTGTTGGCCAAGGCACTGGCAGACAATCCGCGGGTGCAGGCCTTGCGCAAGCGGGTGGAGGCGGCCCAGCAGCGACTGGATGCCGCCTACGCCGGGCGCCGCCCGCGCCTCAGCGGTGAACTGGAGGCATCGGAATACAGCCGCTCCATGGGTTCCAACGACAAGATGCGTGCCAGCCTCTACCTGGAGGTGCCGCTGTATGATGGTGGCACGACCAATTCGGCGGTCGCGCGTCAGCAGGCCGAACTGTACCGCGTACAGGCCCAGTTGACCGAAACAGAGCGTAGCTTGCGCCAGACCGTGTTGGAACAGTGGACTGAGCTGAATATGCTGCGCATCGAGCGTGACCGCGCCGCGACCCAGCTCAATTTCCGCGACCTTTATCTGGATCGCAGCCGTGTCATGTACGAAATGGAAGTCAAGGCGGACCTGGGGGATGCCATGGTACGCCTGAGCGAAGCACAACTGGATGAGGCCAATGTCCGCTTTGCCACGGCGCTGGCCTGGGAGCGGATGGATGCACTGACCGGCGGTGCGCTGCCGGCAGAAGCGGAAGCGGCACAACAATAAGGTTGAAACGACGATGAAGACGATGCGTGGGATGGTAGTGCTGTGCATGCTGGGTGTCACCGGTGTGCTGCAGGCGGCGGAAGTGACCGGCAGTCTGCAATGGGTACGACGGGTCGAGTTGAGCACGCCGGTGTCGGGCGTGATCAGTCAGGTGGCGGTGAACAGCGGTGACGAAGTGCAGAAGGGGCAGCCGCTGCTCAATTTGGACGCGCGTGGTTTCAATGCCTTGGTGAAAAAGGCGGAGGCGCGGGTACAGACCGGTAAGGAGGCGCGCGACGAGGCCCGGCGCGAGCTGGAACGTACCACCGAGATGTATGAGCGTACTCTGTTGTCTGATCATGAATTACAGCTCGCCAAGATCGCCCTCAGCAATGCCGAGGCGGAACTGCAGGCAGCGGAGGCCGAACGCACCCTGGCGCGGCTGGAACTGGAGTACAGTCGCGTGCAGGCGCCCTTTGACGGTGTGGTGTTGGAGCGCAGTGCCGAGGTGGGGCAGACGGTGGTGACGCGCATGCAGAGCGTGCCGCTGTTGGTGCTGGCTGAGACCGGCCGCATGCTGGCGCGTATCGAGGTGGGGGAACAGGAGTTGGCTGCCTTGCGCAAGGGCATGGAGGCGCAGGTGCGTGCCGGTGGCAAGACTTTCCGTGGCACGGTACAGCGTCTGGGCATGGAACCGGTGATCGCCGCCGGCGGTGTGGCCAAGTATGAGGCTGACGTACTGTTCGACTATCCCCGCAGCGAGCGCCTGCGCGCCGGGCAGAGTGCGGTGGTCGTGCTGCCCTGATGAGATGTCTGCGTTGCCATGTCGCCGGCCGGGTGCAGGGGGTGTGGTACCGTGGCTCCACCCA
This sequence comes from Sulfurivermis sp., assembly GCF_059410345.1. Lineage (NCBI taxonomy): Bacteria > Pseudomonadati > Pseudomonadota > Gammaproteobacteria > Thiohalomonadales > Thiohalomonadaceae > Sulfurivermis > Sulfurivermis sp. The sequence continues at coordinate 22,346 of NZ_JBLJDO010000022.1, forward strand.
GCGCCAGGCACGTGCGCTCGGCATCACCGGTTACGCGCGCAATCTTCCCGATGGTCGCGTCGAGGTGCTGGCCTGCGGCGATGAGGCGGCGCTGCGACAGTTGAGAGACTGGTTGTGGCAGGGGCCGCCCGCTGCCGCGGTGACTGATGTGTGTTGTGAGGTGGCGGCGGATCTGGCGCCGGCTGATTTCACCACCGCCTAGCAACGTTTTCCGTTATTTGTACCAGCGCGTGCGCAGGGCGGTGTAGATGCGCTGCGGGTATTTGGCGCTGCCCAGACTGCCGTTGTAGCGGGCCAGGGCGCGGGTGAGGTCGCCGCGCTCCTTGTCCAGATAGTAGCGCAGGATGGTGCAGCCCATGCGCAGGCTGGTGTGGACGTGAAACAGGTTGTCATCGGGACGGCCGATTTCATCGAGCCAGAAAGGCATGATCTGCATCAACCCCTGCGCACCCGCCGAGGAGATGGCGAAGCGGTCGAAGTTGCTTTCCACCTGAATCACCGCCAGCACCAGTTCCGGCGGCAGGTCGGCACGGCGGGCCTCCAGGTAGACCTGGCGCAGCAGGTTGAGTCGCTCCTTCTGATCCGGTACGCGAGCGGCCAGTCGCGTCGACATGTCGGTCAGCCATACCTCGGCCTCGAAGCGATCCTCTGCGCTGCCCTCGTCGGCCATGGCCAGTGCCAGGCGCAGGCGCAGTTCCTCGTCCAGTTGTTGCGGCGAACCATGGACTGATGCCGCTGCCAGCAGCAGGGTCAGTCCAATGGCACGCCAGATTCTCATCAGCGGGTGATCTTGCCGCGTAGGAAGTCAGCCAGGCCGGCCAGGGCCACGTCCTCTGCCTCGGCGTCGCGGCGGCCCTTGTATTCGATGCTGCCGGCGTCGAGTCCGCGTTCGGACAGCACCAGACGGTGCGGGATACCGAGCAGATCGAGGTCGGCGAAGATCACGCCGGGGCGTTCCTTGCGATCGTCGAACAGCACGGCGAAGCCGGTGGCCTGCAATTCCTCATACAATTTTTCCGCTGCTGCCGCCAGGCGCTCCGACTTGTGCATGCCGATGGGCACCAGAGCGAGGTGGAAGGGGGCGATGGCGTCGGGCCAGATGATGCCGCGCTCGTCGTGGTTCTGCTCGATGGCGGCGGCCACTACGCGCGACACGCCGATGCCATAGCAGCCCATGGTCAGGGTGACGGCCTTGCCGCTCTCATCCAGCACCGCCGCCTTCATCGCCTCGGAATATTTCTTGCCCAATTGGAAGATGTGGCCCACCTCGATGCCGCGTTTGATCTGCAGCGTGCCCTTGCCGTCCGGACTGGGGTCGCCCTCCACTACGTTGCGGATGTCGGCCACCTGCGGCAGCGGCAGGTCGCGCTCCCAGTTGATGCCGAACCAATGCTTGCCGTCGGTGTTGGCGCCGGCAGAGAAGTCGGCCAACTGTGCCACGGCGCGATCGGCGATGATGGCCATGGGCAATTTCACCGGGCCGAGGGAACCGGGACCGGCACCGACGGCGGCGCGGATGTCGGCCTCGCTGGCCATGGCCAGGGGACTGGCCACCTGCGGCAGCTTGGCGGCCTTGATGGCGTTCAGTTCGTGGTCACCGCGCACCAGCAGGGCCACCAGGCCACCGTCGCGGCCATAGACCACCAGGGTCTTTACCGTGCGCTCGATGGGCTGGTTGAACTGCTCCACCAGCTCGGCGATGGTCCTGGCCTTGGGGGTATCCACCAGACGCAGTTCCTCGGACGGTGCCGGACGGCTGCCGCTCGGCGCCAGGGCCTCGGCCATCTCCACGTTGGCGGCGTAGTCGCTTTGGTCGGAAAAGGCGATGGCGTCCTCGCCGGAATCGGCGAGGACGTGGAATTCGTGCGAGCCGGTGCCGCCGATGGCGCCGGTGTCGGCCAGTACCGGGCGGTATTGCAGGCCGAGACGGTCGAAGATGCGGCAGTAGGTGTCGTGCATCACCTGGTAGGTATCCCTCAGCGAAGCCTCGTCGATATGGAAGGAGTAGGCATCCTTCATGAGGAATTCGCGCGCGCGCATCACGCCGAAGCGCGGCCGGCGCTCGTCACGGAACTTGGTCTGGATCTGGTAGAAGTTGGCTGGCAGCTGCTTGTAGGAGCGCAGCTCGTTGCGGCACAGGTCGGTGATGATCTCTTCGTGGGTGGGGCCGAAGCAGAAGTCGCGCTGGTGGCGGTCCTTCAGGCGTAGCATCTCCTCGCCCATCTGGTCCCAGCGGCCGGATTCCTGCCACAGCTCCGCCGGCTGCACCGCCGGCATCAGCACCTCCTGGGCGCCAGAGCGATTCATCTCCTCGCGCACGATGGTCTCGACGTTGCGCAGCACGCGCAGGCCCAGCGGCAGCCAGGTGTAGAGGCCGGCGGCCAGCTTGCGGATCAGACCGGCGCGCAGCATGAGCTGGTGGCTGATGACCTCGGCGTCCGCCGGGGTTTCCTTGACGGTGGCGATCAGGGTGCGGGATGCGCGCATGGAAAGCTTGTTCTCCGTTGATGACAATGCGGTATGCGCCGAGGGCACGGCGCCGGGCTGCCTATGATAATCGAGAAGGGGTTAAAACGTCGCGCCGTTCCAGCCCCACAAGGGGCCGGCGGCATCGGCGAATTCGATATAGATGCGTGCGGGCGGGAGGCCCAGTTCCTCGTGCAGCAGACCGGCGAGCAAGGCGGACAGTTCGCCGGTGCGCTCCTGGGGCAGGCCGATGCTCTTCAACTCCAGGTAGGCGAGGGGGGCGTCGCTGCCGGCGAACAGCATGGGCTGGGAGTGCTCCAGCGCCACCATCACGTAGTCCTCGGGCTTGCCCAGGGCCTGGGCAGCGAGCCGCGACGCCCTGCGCAGCAGCGCAGGAACGGCGCCGACAGCAGGGGTGACGTTGGTCTTGATGAGCAGATAGGGCATCAGCGGCAGTACTTCTTAATCATCTCGTTGGCTTCTTTGATCTTGGCAGCACGCTCGTCGTCGCCCAGGGTGACGATCTCACCCTTGTCGTTCATGACGCGGCGGAAGGCGGTGTATATCTCCAGATTTTTGCGGGCAGTCTCGCAGTTGTGCTTGGCCACTGACGCCTCCAGACGCTTGCGCTCCGCTTCCTCCTGAGTGGCGGCATCGTTGGCTGGGGTGGGTTCGGCCGCCGGTGGGGCCGCGGTTTCCGGCGCCGGGGTGGCCGGCGGGGGCGGCGGGGCCATTTTCTGGAAGTCGCCCCTGGGCGGTGGGCTCTGGGTGTATTGCACGTTGCCCTCGCTGTCGGTCCATTTGTACATGGTGGCGGCAAGGCTGGTGGCGGAGGCGGCCAGCAGGCCGGCGCCGAGCAGCAGCACCCAGAATGAGCTTCCCTTGGTCATGGCTAGTTTGTCCTGTCGAGGGGCGCCGTGTTGACGCCATGGTCTCTATTATGGATTTTTCCCGGCGCCGGACAAGGGGAAAGCGCCGTAGAGTCCCGCCGCTCTTGACCTAGGCGGCGAATCTCAGTAGCTTCCCACCTTCTGACCGTATTCTTTTCGTAACCTGCCCGTTTTTGCGGGCTTTTTTTCTGGGGGATTCCTGAGGTGGAGCTGACCGGTGCCGAAATCGTCGTCCGTTTTCTGCAAGACGAGGGCGTCGAACATCTGTTCGGTTACCCGGGTGGTGCCGTCCTGCATATCTATGACGCCCTGTACAAGCAGGATGCCGTCAAGCACATCCTGGTCCGCCACGAACAGGCCGCAACCCATGCCGCCGACGGCTATGCCCGTTCCACCGGCAAGCCCGGCGTGGTGCTGGTGACCTCCGGCCCCGGCGCCACCAATGCCGTTACCGGCATCGCCACGGCGTATATGGACTCCATCCCGATGGTGGTGTTGACCGGCCAGGTGCCCACCAGCCTGATCGGCAATGACGCCTTCCAGGAAGTGGACGCGGTGGGCATCACCCGTCCCTGCGTCAAGCACAATTTTCTGGTCAAGGATGTGAAGGACCTGGCGATTACCCTGAAGAAGGCCTTTTACATTGCCCAGACCGGCCGTCCCGGCCCGGTGGTGGTGGACATCCCCAAGGATGTCACCGCCAACCGTACCAAGTACACCTATCCGAAGACGGTGTCGATGCGCTCCTACAACCCGGTGGTGAAAGGCCATACCGGCCAGATCAAGCGCGCCGTGGGGATGATCCTGGGCGCCAAGCGGCCGATGCTCTACACCGGCGGCGGTGTGGTGCTCAATGATGCCTCCAAGCAGCTCATCGAATTCGCCCGCTTGCTAGGTTATCCGGTGACCAATACCTCCATGGGTCTGGGCGGCTATCCGGCCAGCGACAAGCAGTTCGTCGGCATGCTCGGTATGCACGGCACCTATGAGGCCAACATGGCCATGTCGCACTGCGACGTGCTGGTGGCCATCGGCGCCCGCTTCGACGACCGCGTCACCGGCAACGTGCAGAAATTCTGCCCGCACGCCAAGATCATCCACATCGACATCGACCCGTCCTCCATCTCCAAGAACGTGAAGGTGGATGTGCCCATCGTCGGCAGCGTCGAGCAGGTGCTGAAGGACATGCTCAAGCTGATCAAGGAGTCCGGCGACACGCCCGATGGCGACGCGCTGGCCAAGTGGTGGAAGCAGATCGACGAGTGGCGCGCCAAGGACTGCCTCAAGTACGACAAGAACTCGGAACTCATCAAGCCGCAGTACGTGCTGGAGACCCTGCACAAGGTCACCAAGGGCGATGCCTTCGTCTGTTCCGACGTGGGGCAGCACCAGATGTGGACGGCGCAGTTCTACCGTTTCGACAAGCCGCGCCGCTGGATCAACTCCGGCGGCCTCGGCACCATGGGTTTCGGCCTGCCGGCGGCCATGGGCGTGCAGTTTGCCCACCCCAAGGCCAACGTGGTGTGCGTCACCGGTGAAGGCTCCATCCAGATGAACATCCAGGAGCTGTCCACCTGCCTGCAGTATGGCCTGCCCATCAAGATCATCTGCCTCAACAACCGTTTCCTCGGCATGGTGCGGCAGTGGCAGGAGTTCTTCTATGACCGGCGCTATTCACACTCCTACATGGAGTCGCTGCCCGATTTTGTGAAGCTGGCCGAGGCCTATGGCCATGTCGGCATGCAGATCGACAAGCCGGCAGACGTGGAGGCGGCCCTGAAGGAGGCCTTCACCAAGCACAAGAACCGTCTGGTGTTCATGAATTTCCTCACCGACCAGACGGAAAATGTTTATCCCATGGTTCCGGCCGGTGCCGGCCTGGACGAAATGATCCTGGTGTAAGCGATGCGGCACATCATTTCCATCCTGATTGAAAACGAGGCCGGTGCGCTGTCGCGCGTGGCCGGGTTGTTCTCCGCACGCGGTTACAACATCGAGTCTCTTACCGTGGCGCCCACCGAGGATGCCTCGCTGTCGCGCATGACCCTGGTGACACGTGGTTCCGACGACATCATCGAGCAGATCACCAAGCAGCTGAACAAGCTCATCGACGTGGTCAAGCTGATGGACCTGACCGAGGGGCCGCACATCGAGCGTGAGATGATGCTGATCAAGGTGCGCGCCGCCGGCGGCGAACAGCGCGATGAGGTCAAACGCCTGGCCGACATCTTCCGTGCCCGTATCATCGACGTCACCGACACCACCTATACCATTGAGGTGACCGGCGACAGCGCCAAGCTGGATGGCTTCATCCAGGCGCTGGACAAGGGCCTGATCCTGGAGACTGTGCGTTCCGGCGTGATGGGTATCCCGCGTGGTGAAAAGGCCCTGCGAATTTGAAAACCAGTACCTAGGATGGGTGGAACGAAGTGAAACCCATCCTATACCCCCGATGGGTTGTGCTGCGCTCCGCCCATCCTACAAAGCTTGCAACTCTCTGAAAGGAACAAAGCTGTGAACATTTACTATGACAAAGACTGTGATCTCTCCATCATCCGTGGCAAGAAAGTGACCATCGTTGGTTACGGTTCCCAGGGCCATGCCCATGCCAACAACCTGAAGGACTCCGGTGTCGACGTGACCGTCGCCCTGCGTCCCGGTTCCGGCTCGGCCAAGAAGGCCGAGGCCGCCGGCCTCAAGGTCAAGAGCGTGCCCGAGGCGGTCGCCAGCGCCGATCTGGTGATGATCCTGACCCCGGACGAGTTCCAGTCCAAGCTGTACAAGGACGAGGTGGAGCCGAACCTGAAGAAGGGCGCCACCCTGGCCTTCGCCCACGGTTTCTCCATCCACTACAACCAGATCGTGCCGCGCGCCGACCTGGACGTGATCATGATCGCCCCCAAGGCCCCGGGCCATACCGTGCGCTCCGAGTTCGTCAAGGGCGGCGGTATCCCTGACCTGATCGCCGTGTTTCAGGATGCCTCCGGCAAGGCCAAGCAGACTGCCCTGTCCTACGCCGCCGGCGTCGGCGGCGGCCGCACCGGTATCATCGAGACCACCTTCAAGGACGAGACCGAGACCGACCTGTTCGGCGAGCAGGCCGTGCTGTGCGGCGGCGCCGTGGAACTGGTCAAGGCCGGTTTCGAGACCCTGGTGGAAGCCGGTTATGCCCCGGAGATGGCCTACTTCGAGTGTCTGCACGAGCTGAAGCTGATCGTCGACCTGATGTACGAAGGCGGTATCGCCAACATGAACTACTCCATTTCCAACAACGCGGAGTATGGCGAGTACGTGACTGGTCCGAAGGTAATCAACGAGGAGTCGCGCTGGGCCATGCGCGAGGCGCTGGAGAACATCCAGAACGGCAGCTACGCCAAGCGCTTCATCCTGGAGGGCATGAGCAACTACCCCGAAATGACCGCCTGGCGCCGCAACAATGCCGCGCACCAGATCGAGGTGGTGGGCGAGAAGCTGCGCTCGATGATGCCCTGGATCGCTGCCAACAAGCTGGTGGACAAGACCAAGAACTAGGATTCTGGTCATCCAGCCGTAACCGACGGCCGGCTCCCGCGAGGGAGTCGGCCGTTTTTTTGTCCAGGGATGGACTTATGCCGCGGAGGCCAAGGATGGCCGAGAGCGGCGCGCTTGAGTGACCGCTTTTGGAGGCACAGGTCCGGGCGCCGCCCAATTGTGCGCAATTGGGAAATGTTCGGGTTAAACTGTGTCCCTGCGAGGAAAACCATGACAGACGAAATCAAGCCCAAACGCCCGCGCGGCATCTATCTGCTGCCCAACCTGTTCACCACCGCTGCCCTGTTCGCCGGCTTTTACGCCATCGTGGCGGCGATGAACGGGCAGTATGTGGCGGCGCCGGTGGCGATCTACATCGCCATGGTGCTGGATGGCATCGACGGCCGCGTGGCGCGCATGACCAACACTCAGAGCGCCTTCGGTGCCGAGTATGACAGCTTGTCCGATATGGTCTCCTTCGGTCTGGCGCCGGCCCTGGTGGTCTACGCCTGGTCACTGGAACATCTGGGCAAGTTGGGTTGGCTGGCTGCCTTTATCTATGCCGCCGCCGCCGCCCTGCGCCTGGCCCGCTTCAACACCCAGGTGCATGTCGCCGACAAACGTTATTTCCAAGGGCTGGCCAGTCCCGCAGCCGCAGCCATCGTCGCCGGTCTGGTGTGGGTCAGTCACGATCTGGGGATTGACGGCGAGACCATGCGCTGGATGGCCTTCGTGCTGACCCTGGCCGCTGGCCTGCTGATGGTGAGCAACATCCGTTATCACAGCTTCAAGGGGCTGGACCTGCGCGGCAAGGTGCCCTTCGTCGCCATCCTCGTGGTGGTACTGGTCTACGTCACCATCACCATCGATCCGCCCAAGGTACTGTTCTTCGGTTTCCTGCTCTACGCCCTGTCCGGGCCGGCGATGACGGTCTATCTGTTGCAGCGCAAGCGCCGCGAGCGCCAGGGCGATGATGGCAGTGCCGGGACGCCGCCGGCCGATATTTGACCCTTCAAAACGGGGTCCGCGAATGAACGCGAGTGGACGCAAATATTGCGGGTGAGGCGAATATGAGCCAATGGTCCCCGACGGGTGTTTATTGCGTACATGGGCGTTCATTTGCGGACTGGATTGAGGTTTTTAGATGAAAGACTCCCTGATCATTTTTGACACCACCCTGCGCGACGGTGAGCAGAGCCCCGGCGCCTCCATGACGCGCGATGAGAAGGTGCGCATCGCCAAGGCGCTGGAGCGCATGGGTGTCAACGTCATCGAGGCCGGTTTCGCCATTGCCAGCCAGGGCGATTTCGAGTCGGTGCAGGCGGTGGCCCGGGCGGTGAAGGACAGCACGGTGTGTTCGCTGGCGCGCGCCCTGGACAAGGACATCGATCGCGCCGGCGAGGCGCTGCAGGACGCCGCCTCCGGCCGCATCCATACCTTCATTGCCACCTCGCCCATCCACATGGAACGCAAGCTGCGCATGACGCCGGATCAGGTGGTGGAACAGGCGGTGCACGCGGTCAAGCGCGCACGTCAGTTCACCGATGATGTGGAGTTCTCCGCCGAGGACGCCGGCCGTTCCGACATCGCCTTCCTCAACCGCATCTTCGAGGCGGTGATCAAGGCCGGCGCGCGCACCATCAATATCCCCGACACCGTGGGCTACAACGTGCCACACCAGTTCGGCGAATTGGTGCGTAAGGCCATCGAGGGTACGCCCAATGCCGACCAGGCGGTGTTCTCGGTGCACTGCCACAACGACCTCGGCCTTGCCGTGGCCAATTCGCTGGCCTCGGTGATGAATGGCGCGCGCCAGGTGGAGTGCACCATCAACGGTCTGGGCGAACGCGCCGGCAATGCGGCGCTGGAAGAGATCGTGATGGCAGTGCGCACTCGCCAGGACGTATTCCCCTGTCAGGTGGAACACATCGACACCACCCAGATCGTGCCCACCTCGCGTCTGGTTGCCAGTATCACTGGCTTCGCTGTGCAGCCCAACAAGGCCATCGTCGGTGCCAATGCCTTCGCCCACGAATCGGGCATCCATCAGGACGGCGTGCTCAAGCACCGTGAGACCTACGAGATCATGCGCGCCGAAGACGTGGGCTGGAGCGCCAACCGTATGGTGCTGGGCAAGCACTCGGGCCGCAACGCCTTCAAGAGCCGCCTGGGCGAGCTGGGCATCGAGTTCGAGTCGGACGAGGCGCTCAACGCGGCCTTTGCCCGCTTCAAGGAGCTGGCCGACAAGAAGCACGAAATCTTCGATGAGGATCTGCAGGCCTTAGTGACCGAGACCGCTACCGAGAGCGACATCAACGAACGCATCAAGCTGGTCTATCTGCATGTCTGTTGCGAGACCGGCGAGACCCCCGAGGCCTGTGTCACCCTGGCGGTGGATGGCGAGGAGCAGAAGCTGTGCGCACAGGGTGGCGGTCCGGTGGATGCCACCTTCAAGGCCATCGAGAGCGTGATCAACAGTGGCACCACCCTGCAACTGTATTCGGTCAACAACATCACCAGCGGTACCGATGCCCAGGGTGAGGTCACCGTGCGTCTGGAGAAGGGTGGCCGCATCGTCAACGGCCAGGGCGCGGACACCGACATCGTCATCGCCTCGGCCAAGGCCTATCTCAACGCGCTGAACAAGATCATGGCGCCGCAGGAACGCGCCCATCCGCAGGTGCCGACCGTCTGACGTCATGGATACGCGGCGCCTGCAATATCTCGATGCCATGGGCATCCAGGCCTGGGAGAGGCGCGCTCCCACGCGGGACGAAGGTCGTGAAACGGGTGGTGAAGAACAACCCGTGCCACAGGCATCGCCACCCGCAGCGCAAAATTTGCCCTCGGCGCTGCCGAATGACATCGCCGCGCTCGACTGGGCTGCGCTGCAACAACGGGTGCAGACCTGTACCTTGTGCAGTGAACTGGCCGCCTCGCGCACCCAGACCGTATTCGGCGTCGGCGACCGCCAGGCGCAGTGGCTGGTGATCGGCGAGGCGCCGGGGGCCGATGAGGATGCCCAGGGCGAACCCTTCGTCGGCCGTGCCGGGCAATTGCTCAACGCCATGCTGCTAGCCATCGGCCTTAGGCGCGAGCAGGTGTACATCGCCAACGTGCTCAAGTGCCGGCCACCCAATAACCGTGATCCCAGGGCCGATGAGGCCGCCCACTGTGAACCGTATCTGCAGCGGCAGATTGCGCTGATTCAGCCGCGCCTGATCCTGGTGGTGGGGCGCATCGCGGCGCAGAATCTGCTCAAGACCGACACCCCCATCGGCAAGCTGCGCGGCCAAGTGCATCGTTACGGCGCTATCCCGCTGGTGGTCACCTATCATCCGGCCTATCTGTTGCGTTCGCCGGGCGAGAAGCGCAAGGCCTGGGACGATCTGCGCCTGGCCGTAGCCACCGTGCAACAGGGGGCCGGCACATGAGTGCGGTGCTGAACGATGCCGTGCCGCGCCTGCGTCCCATGCACGAGGAAGACGTGCCCGGCGTGATGGTGGTGGAGCTGCTCAACTATCCTTACCCGTGGACCGAGGGCATCATGCGCGACTGCCTGCGTGCCCGCTATAGTTGCTGGGTGTACGAGACGGATACGCAGGTGATTGGCTACGCCATCCTGTCGGTGGGCGCGGGCGAGGCCCATGTCCTCAATATCTCCGTGCATCCGGATTTCCAGGGCCGCGGCCTGGGGCGCGAACTGATGGCCCATCTGCTCGACACGGCGCGTAGTCGCGGTGCCGATACTGTCTTTCTCGAGGTGCGGCCGTCCAATCGCGCCGCGGTCCACCTGTACGAATCGATGGGCTTCAATCAGGCCGGCCTGCGCCGCGACTACTACCCGGCGGCGCGCGGACGTGAGGATGCGCTGATCATGGCGCTGGCGCTGTAGGGAAGGATGGTTGCGCAAGGAGGCATGGCGTTCTTGCGCTGAATGCGTTTTGAAGAGGGAGGTAGCGATCATGAGTTTCAGTGACGACCTGGCCAGAAGCCTGCGCCTCAATCGCGTTACCCGGCGTCAGGCCTTGTGGTTGCTCAGCGCCAGCACCCTGAGTGCGGCGGGCGTCTCGTTGCAGGGTTGTGCCACTTCGCCGGTGACCGGCAAGACCATTCTGGTCGGCATGAGCGAGGCGCAGGAACGGGAGATCGATGCGCAGGTGTCGCCGCATCAGTTTTCCCAGGACATGGGCGCGATCCAGGACGGCGCCGTCAACGACTACGTCAGCGGCATCGGCCGCAGCATCCATGAGCGCAGTCACCGGCCGCAGATGCCGTATTCCTACCGGGTGCTCAATGCCAATTACATCAACGCCTATACCTTCCCTGGCGGCGCCATGGGTGTCACCCGCGGCATCCTCACCGAACTGGATGACGAGGCCGAGCTGGCGGCCTTGCTGGGGCATGAGGTGGGGCACGTCAACGCGCGCCACGCCGCGCAGCGCCAGGGCCAGGCCATGGTGGCGCAGGCGGCGGTGGTCGGTATCAATGTCGCGGCGCGGGATTCGCAATGGGGTGCCGTGGCCGGCCTTGGCGGTATGATCGGCGCCAGCGCCCTGCTGGCCAGTTATTCGCGTGACAACGAACGCGAGGCCGATGCGCTGGGGCAGGAATACATGGTGCGCAGCGGCTATCCGGCCGATGGCATGGTGCGCCTGCATCAGCTGCTGGTGGATCAGGAAAAGCATACGCCCAGCATGCTGGAGACCATGTTCTCCACCCATCCCATGAGCACCGAGCGGCGCGAAACCGCACGCCAGCTGGCGGAGACCCGCTATGGCGCCAGCAAGGGGGCCAGCCCGCAGCGCGAGCGCTTCATGGACAACACGGCCAGCCTGCGCAAGATCAAACCCACCATCGACGACTGCAAGCAGGGCGAAACCGCCCTGGCCGCCAAGGATTACAAAAAGGCGGAGGAGAAGTTCCAGTCGGCGCTGAAGCGCACGCCGGATGATTATCCAGCCAACCTGCGCATGGCGCAGTGTCTGCAGGCACAGAAGAAGAATCAGGAGGCGCGGGAGTACGCCAGCAAGGCCAAGGAGATCTACCCGCAGGAGGCGCAGGCGCACAAACTGCTTGGTGTGTTGTCCCTGAGCATGCGCGAACCGGGGGCGGCCTACGAATCACTGGACCGTTTCGACCGCCTGCTGCCGGGCGATGCCGGCGTGGTCTTCCTCAAGGGCGTGGCGTTGGAGGGCATGGGCGATCAGTCGCGCGCCGCCGCGCAGTATCGCGCCTATCTGAACATGGTGCAGCAGGGGGAGGCCGCACAGTATTCCTACTCCCGCCTCAAGAACTGGGGTTACGTGCGCTGACACAGCGCCGCAATCTTGCCAGGGCGGAGGGAACTCGCGGCCATCGGTACTGTCTTCACAGTAAGCGCCTCTCGCGGGCGCTTTTTTATGGCTACGCTTTTCGTAGTCCGGCCCCTTCATCACACCAATAAACGCACCGAACCATGCTGAGCGCCGTACTCGCCGGATTTGTCGTCGCCGCCTGCGCGCCCTGGTTGGCCGCGCGGCTGGGCGCGCGCACCGGTTGGGTGCTGGCCCTGCTGCCGCTGGCGCTCGCGCTGCATTTCGCCTCGTTTCTACCACGGGTGGCGGCCGGCGAGGTGCTGCTGTTCCAGTACGACTGGATCCCCGGTCTCGATATCCAGCTCGGTTTTCTGCTCGACGGTCTCAGCCTGCTGTTCGCCCTGCTCATCAGCGGCATCGGCACCTTGATCGTGATCTACGCCGGCAATTATCTGGCCGGTCAGCGCGATCTTGGCCGCTTCTATCTGTTCCTGTTGTCCTTCATGGCCTCCATGCTCGGACTGGTGCTGTCGGACAACCTGATCACCTTGTTCGTGTTCTGGGAACTGACCTCCATCACCTCGTTCCTGCTCATCGGCTTCAATCACGAAGACAAGACGGCGCGCGCCAGCGCCCTGCAAGGGTTGTTCGTTACCGTCGGCGGTGGTCTCGCACTGCTCGCCGGTTTCGTGCTGCTGGCGCAGGCGGGTGGCAGTTACGACCTGTCCACCCTGTTGAGTCAGGGCGAGATGGTGCGCGCCGATGCACTGTATCTGCCCTTGTTGTTGCTGCTGTTGCTCGGCGCCTTTACCAAATCGGCGCAGGCGCCGTTCCACTTCTGGCTGCCCAATGCCATGGCGGCGCCGACGCCGGTGAGTGCCTACCTGCACTCGGCCACCATGGTGAAGGCCGGCGTCTATCTGCTGGCGCGTTTGCAGCCGGTGGTGGGCGGTACCACCGAGTGGTTGTGGCTGGTATCGCTCACCGGCGCGCTCACTGTACTGGTCGGTGGCGTGCTGGCGCTGCGCGCCACCGGCATGAAGCGGGTGCTGGCCTATTCCACGGTGATGGCGCTGGGTACGCTCACCTTGCTGGCGGGGATCGGCACGCCGACGGCAGCCACCGCGCTGGTCGCCTTCCTGCTGGCGCACTCGCTGTACAAGGGCGCGCTGTTTCTGTGCGCCGGCATCATCGACCACGAAAGTGGCGCGCGTGATTTGCGCGAGATGGGTGGGTTGCGCCGCGCCCTGCCGTGGACGGCGACGGCGTCGATGATCGCCGCGCTGTCGCTGGCCGGGGTGATGCCGCTGTTCGGTTTCATCGCCAAGGAGGCGCTGTTCGAAGCCGCCTTGCAGGCCCCCGGAATCGGCACGTTGCTCACCGTGGTGGCCGCCGTCGGCGCCATGTTTGCAGTGGCCGTGGCGGCCCTGGTGTCCGTGCGGCCCTGGTTCGGTGCGCCGGTGGCCACACCGCGCACGCCGCACGAGGCACCGCCGGCGCTGTTGCTGGGGCCGCTGTTGCTGGCGTCGCTCGGCCTGCTGTTTGGTCTGTGGCCGGGACTGGCGGAGCATGGCCTGCTCGCCGCGGCCGCGAGCGCCGTACACGGCAGCGAGGTGGTGCCGGCACTGGCGTTGTGGCATGGCTTCAATCTGCCGCTGCTGCTCAGCGGGGCGGGTCTGCTGCTTGGTGCGCTGCTGTACCTGAAGTGGGCGTGGGTGCGCACGCTGTTGCAGCGCCTGCCGCTGGAGCGTTACGGCGCCGAGCGTGGCTACGCGGCGTTGATGGCGGCGACGGTGGATTTCGCCGCCTGGCAGACGCGCCTGCTGCAGAGCGGCTATCTGCGCCGCTACATCTTCATCACTCTGGCCACCCTGCTGCTGGTGAGCGGCTATGCGCTCGCCACGCGTTACCCGGTGCTGCCGGCGCTGGATATCTCCGACCTGCGCTTCAATGAGCTGGTGATCGCCCTGGTGATCGTGCTGGCGGGGCTGGCGGCGGTGAAGGCGCGTGATCGTCTCGCCGCGGTGGCAGCGCTCGGCGCCGCCGGCTTCGGCGTCGCGCTGTTGTACGTGATCTTCTCCGCTCCGGACGTGGGCATCACCCAGGTGCTGGTGGAGACGCTCACCGTGATCCTGCTGGTGCTGGTGTTGTTCCGCCTGCCCGGCTACGTCAACACCAGCCGCGGCGTGATCCATGTGCGCGACGCGCTGATGGGGGTGGCGGTGGGCGGCCTGATGACCTGGCTGTTGCTGGAGGCACGCCACGTGAAGCTGTTTCCGTCCATCGCGGACTACTTCATCGAGCAGAGCGTGCCCGGCGGCCACGGCCACAACATCGTCAATGTGATCCTGGTGGATTTCCGTGCCCTCGACACCCTGGGCGAGATCTTCGTGCTGGGCCTGGCGGCGGTGGGCGTCTACGCCATGCTCAAGCTGCGCGCGGAGGACAGGCGATGAAGGTACGCCACTCCCGCATCCTGCGTACCGCCGGCGACATGCTGCTGCCGCTGCTGCTGCTGTTTTCCCTGTTCCTGCTGCTGCGCGGACACGACCTGCCGGGCGGCGGCTTCATCGCCGGGCTGGTGGCGGCGGCGGCCATCGCGCTGTACATCTTCTCGCGCGACATCCGTTCGGCGCGCCAGGTGCTCGGCGCCGACCCGCGCAGCCTGCTCGGCGTCGGCCTGATCATCGCCATCCTGAGTGGTGTGCCGGGGCTGCTGGCCGGCGACGCCTTTCTCACCTCGGAGTGGTACACCGTGCCGCTGCCGGGCGGGCGCGAGTTCACGCTGGGCACGCCCATCATCTTTGATGTCGGCGTCTATCTGGTGGTGATCGGCGCGGTGATGACCATCGTGCTGTCGCTGGCGGAGGCGGAGGAGCGGCCATGGAAACGGTGATGGCCTTCGTGGTGGGCGGGCTGTATGCGGCGGCGGTATACATGATGCTGCGCCGCTCCATCGTCAAGCTGGTGATCGGCCTGGTGCTGCTCGGCAATGCCGCCAATCTGCTCATCTTCACCGCCGGCGGACTGACCCGCGGCGCGCCGCCGTTGATCCCGGAGGGGGCCGTGCTGCCCGACGGCGTCGTCGCCGACCCACTCACCCAGGCGTTGATCCTCACCGCCATCGTCATCGGCTTCGGCGTGCTGGCCTTTGCCGTGGTGCTGATCCACCGTGCCTACGAGGTGGTGCACGCGGTGAACATGGACAAGATGAAGGACACCGATACATGAGTCTGGCGGTGGTGTTGCCGATCCTGATCCCGCTGCTGGCCGGGGCGCTGTCGCTGGCGCTGTGGCGCTCGCACCTGGCGCAGCGCCTGCTTGGCGTGCTCGGCACCGGCGCGCTGCTGCTGGCCGCGCTGTGGCTGTTGCAGCGTGTGTGGTCGGACGGCATTCAGGTGATGTATATGGGTAACTGGCCGGCGCCCTTCGGCATCGTGCTGGTGGCCGATCTGCTCGGCGCCATCATGGTGCTGCTGGCGGCGATCACCGCCTTTGCCGTGGCGCTGTATTCCCTCGCCACCCTCGGCGCGGAGCATGAGCGCTTCGGTTATTACCCGCTGCTGCACATGCTGCTGGCCGGGGTGTGCGGCGCCTTCCTCACCGGCGACATCTTCAATCTCTACGTTTGGTTCGAGGTGATGCTGGTGGCCTCGTTCGCGCTGCTGATCCTCGGCGGTGAGCGGGCGCAGATGGAAGGGGCCATCAAATACGTCACGCTGAATCTCATTTCCTCGGCGCTGTTTCTCTCCGCCATCGGCCTGCTCTACGGTCTCACTGGCACGCTCAACATGGCCGACCTGGCGCTCAAGTTGCAGGACACCGGCGAGGCGCAGGGC
The DNA here is from genome assembly GCF_059410345.1 of Sulfurivermis sp. Classification (NCBI taxonomy): domain Bacteria; kingdom Pseudomonadati; phylum Pseudomonadota; class Gammaproteobacteria; order Thiohalomonadales; family Thiohalomonadaceae; genus Sulfurivermis; species Sulfurivermis sp. The sequence continues at coordinate 38,348 of NZ_JBLJDO010000022.1, forward strand.
CTGGTCACCACCATCGGCCTGATGTTCATGGTCGCCTTCGGCATCAAGGCGGCGGCCTTCCCGCTGTTCTTCTGGCTGCCGGCGTCCTATCACACGCCGCCGGTGGCGGTGTCGGCGCTGTTCGCCGGCTTGCTCACCAAGGTGGGCGTGTACGCCCTGTTCCGCGTGTTCACCCTGATCTTCACCCAGGAGACGGCCTTCACCCACCAATTGCTGCTGTGGCTGGCGGGCTTCACCATGCTTTCCGGCGTGCTGGGCGCGGCGGCGCAGTTCGAGTTCCGCCGCATCCTGTCCTTCCATATCGTCAGCCAGATCGGTTACATGCTGCTCGGTCTGGCACTGTACACGCCGCTGGCCCTGGTGGGCGGCGTGTTCTACCTGATGCACCACATCATCGTGAAGGCCAATCTGTTCCTCATCAGCGGCCTGGTCTATCGCCTGCGCGGCAGCTTCCAGCTCAAGAGCCTGGGCGGCCTGTACCGCGAACGGCCGGGGCTGGCGCTGCTGTTTCTCATCCCGGCACTATCGCTGGCCGGCCTGCCGCCGCTGTCCGGTTTCTTCGCCAAGTTCATCCTGGTGCGTGCCGGCCTGGAGGCGGAGCAGTACGGCGTGGTGGCGGTGGCGCTGCTGGTGAGTCTGCTGACGCTGTATTCGATGGTGAAGATCTGGAACGAGGTGTTCTGGAAGGCGATGCCGGAGGAGGGGGCAGCGGTAGCGGCGCCTAGCAATAATGCCCTGCTGTATGCACCAGCCATCGTCCTGGCGGCACTCACCGTGGCCATCGGCATCGGTGCCGAGCCGGTGTACCGCCTGGCCGAACAGGCCGCCGCGCAGTTGCTTGACCCGCAGTCGTATATCGCCGCGGTGCTGGGGGAGACGCCATGATCGCCTTTACCTGGAATCTGGTGCTGGCCCTGGTGTGGATGGCGCTCACCGGCCGCTTCACCGCCGACAATCTGCTCATTGGGCTGTTTGCCGGTTATGTGGTGCTGGCCTACGCCCTGCGCGGCCGTGCCGAATTCGCCAACTACATCGCCAAGGTGCCGCGCCTGATCCGCTTCTTCTTCTGGTTCAACTGGGCGCTGCTGCGCTCCAATCTGAAAGTGGCCTACGACGTGCTGACGCCCACCCACCATATGCGTCCGGGCGTCATAGCCTATCCGCTGGAGGTGCAGCGCGACGGCGAGATCACCATCCTCGCCAACCTGATCTCGCTTACCCCCGGCTCACTCAGCCTGGACGTGTCCAGCGACGGCACGGTGTTGTACATCCATGTCATGTACCTGGAGGACGAGGCGCAGACGGTGCGCGAGATCAAGGTGCTGGAGCACCGCCTGCTGGAGTTGTTGCGATGAGCGCGTTCGATTTCATCCTCAGCCTGGTGTTCGTGATCCTCAGCCTGGCGCTGCTGCTGGCCTTCGTGCGCCTGGTGCGCGGGCCGACCCTGCCGGATCGGGTGGTGGCGCTGGAACTGCTGGCCTCGCTCACCGTCGGCTTCATTGCTGCTCATGTGGTGTGGTATGGCCGTGCGCCGCTGCTCGACGTGGCCATGGTGCTGGCGCTTACGGCGTTTCTGGCTGCGGTAGGCTTCGCCCGTTATCTGGAGCGGGGGGAGGGACGCGATGATTGAGATCGCCAGCGCGCTGCTGATGCTGCTCGGTGCCGGCTTCATGTTCGTCGCCGCCCTTGGTGTACTGCGCATGCCGGACCTGCTCACCCGCATGCACGCCACCACCAAGGCCGGGGTGCTCGGGGCCGGCCTGATGCTGCTCGGTGTCGCCCTGTACTTCTGGGACATCGGCGTCACCGCCCGTGCCGTGGCCATCGTGGTCTTCACCATGCTCACTGCGCCGGTGGCCGCCCACGCCATCGGCCGTGCCGCCTACATCATGGGGGTGCCGCTGTGGCAGCACACGGTCAAGGATGCCCTCAAGGGCCAGTACGACAGCGCCACCCACAGCCTGGCGGCGGCGGAGACCGCAGATAGCGAGCCGCAGGAGCCGCGGGAATAGTGGTGCTACGCGCCGTGCCAAACCATCGTGAATCGCTCAATCAGTCCGCAAATGAACGCGAATATTCAAGGACTTGCCCGAGGTGATGAGTTGCTCTCAGGGTGTGCTGCCAGCTTGTCAGGCCTATTGGCGTCTATTCGCGTTCATTTGCGGGTCAATGGCTTTTCTCTATGAAGGCGCCCGTGTGCCGTAAGGCACACCGTATGGCTCGGATCGGGTAAAATGGCGCCCTTTTGCGGCCTTTAAGATTCCCATGAGCATCTTCGAGAAAGAGGCGGCACGCCGCCGCACCTTCGCCATCATCTCCCACCCGGACGCCGGCAAGACCACGCTGACGGAAAAGCTGCTGCTGTTCGGCGGGGCGATCCAGCTCGCCGGTACCGTCAAGGGGCGCAAGGCGGCGCGCCACGCCACCTCCGACTGGATGGAGCTGGAAAAGCAGCGCGGCATCTCGGTCACCTCCTCGGTGATGCAGTTTCCCTACCGCGACCACGTCATCAACCTGCTCGATACGCCGGGCCACGAGGACTTCTCCGAGGACACCTACCGCGTGCTCACTGCGGTGGACTCGGCGCTGATGGTCATCGACGGCGCCAAGGGCGTCGAGGATCGCACCATCAAGCTGATGGACGTGTGCCGCCTGCGCGACACGCCGATTATCACCTTTGTCAACAAGATGGACCGCGAGAGCCGCCCGCCCATCGACCTGCTGGACGAGGTGGAGCAGGTGTTGAAGATCAAATGCGCGCCCATCACCTGGCCCATCGGCATGGGCAAGGGCTTCAAGGGTGTATTCCATCTCTACAACGACGCCATCTACCTGTTCTCTGCCCAGCACGGCGGCAGGATCGCCGAGGCGGAGATCGTGCAGGGTCTGGACAACCCGCGTCTGGATGAACTGTTCGGCACCCTGGCGCAGGAACTGCGTGACGAGATCGAACTGGTGCGCGGCGCCAGCCACGAGTTCGACCTGGATGCCTTCCGCAAAGGCGAGCTGACTCCGGTATTCTTCGGTTCCGGCATCAACAACTTTGGCGTGCGCGAGGTGCTCGACGCCCTGGTGGACTATGCGCCGACGCCGTTGCCGCGCGCCACCACGACACGCCAGGTCGAACCGACCGAGGAGAAATTCAGCGGTTTTGTGTTCAAGATCCAGGCCAATATGGACCCGGCGCACCGCGACCGTGTCGCCTTCCTGCGCGTCTGCTCCGGCCGCTATAGCCAAGGCATGAAGGTGAAGCATGTGCGTATCGGCCGCGACGTGAAGATCGCCAATGCCATCACCTTCATGGCGCAGGAGCGCGAGGCGGTGGCGGACGCCTGGCCCGGCGACATCATCGGCCTGCACAACCACGGCACCATCCAGATCGGCGATACCTTCACCGAGGGCGAAGACCTCAAGTTCACCGGCATCCCGCATTTTGCGCCGGAGCTGTTTCGCCGTGCGGTGTTGAAAGACCCGCTGCGCATGAAGGCGCTGCAAAAGGGCTTGGAGCAGCTGTCCGAGGAGGGGGCCACCCAGCTGTTCCGGCCGCTGAAGAACAACGACCTGATCCTCGGCGCCGTCGGTGTGCTGCAGTTCGATGTGGTGGCCTACCGTTTGAAGGACGAATACAACGTCGACTGCATCTTCGAGCCGGTAACCATCCACACGGCGCGCTGGGTGGAGTGCAACGACGCCAAGAAGCTGGAAGAGTTCAAGGTGAAGGCCCACGACAATCTGGCCGTCGACGGCTCCGGCCTGCTCACCTACCTGGCGCCCACCCGCGTCAATCTGAATCTGACCATCGAGCGCTGGCCGGATGTGCGTTTCTTCGACACACGGGAGAAGTAAACACCATGGCCGCAAAGACGCAGAGACGCGGAGAGGCTGGTTGACTTGTGCAAAGATGTTGCGGGCAATGTGATGCATTGCGGTGACTATTCAACATCTCTGCGTCTCTGTGTCTCCGCGACAAGCTGGTTTTATTCCTGATGTCATTGGATGCGGGATTCATCGGCGTGTTCGATTCCGGGGTGGGCGGCCTGTCGGTGCTGCGCGCCATCCGCGAGCTGCTTCCCGCCGAGGACATGCTGTACGTCGCCGACTCTGCTCATGCCCCCTACGGCGACCTGACGCCCGAGCGCATCCGCGACCGCTCCGAACGCATCACCCGCCATCTGGTGGAGCACGGCGCCAAGGCGGTGGTGGTGGCCTGCAATACCGCCACCGCCATCGCCGTCGAGCACCTGCGTACCCTCTATTCCCTGCCCATCGTCGCCATCGAACCGGCGGTCAAGCCGGCGGTGCACCGCACCGCTTCTGGCACCGTCGGTGTGCTCGCCACCAGCGCCACCCTGGCGAGTCCACGCTATGCCGCCCTGCTGGCCCGTTATGGTGATCGCGCCAAGGTGGTGGCGCAGGCCTGTCCCGGTCTGGTGGAGCGCATCGAGCAGGGCGACTGGGATGGTGCGGACACGCGCCGCCTGTTGCAGGGGTATCTGGCGCCGCTGCTCGCTGCCGGTGCCGACCAGCTCGTGCTCGGCTGCACCCACTATCCCTTTCTGCGCAGTCTCATCGCGGAGATCGCCGGGCCGGCGGTGGAGATACTGGAAACCGGTCCCGCCGTGGCGGCGGAGTTGCGCCGCCGTCTCGATGTCATGGGTATGTTGCGGCCGGAGGGCGAGGGCGTGGTGCGCTTCCTCACCTCCGGCGCGCCGGAGCGGGTGGCGCCGGTGCTCAGCCGCCTATGGCGCGAGCCGGTGTTGCTGCAGGCGTGGTTCGAGTAGGGTGTGCCGGTTGGCGGTGCCGATCGACCCAGAAGCCCCACAGCACCAGCAGCCCCTGGGCCTGGCCCAGCCAGCCGATGGCCTCGACACTGGGCGGCGGCGCGCCGAACAGATTGCCGGTGTAGACGAGCAGCAAAAAGGCCACCAGCGCAACGAGCCCCCAGTGGCCCACCGCATCGCGCGCTGTGGTGACGCGGCAATACAACCATACCCCAAGAGCAAACAGCCCCCCTTCCAGCACCAGGGTCAGCGGCAGCGATGACCAGGCATGCAGCCCCACCACGACCTCACCGCCCGGCATCAGGGGCAGGTCGGGCCGGTGCACGATGAGATCGAGCAGCCAGTGGCTGATCACCAGCGCGCCCAACCGTTCCCGCCGCAGCAGGAAATAGCGCCGCCGAGCAGGATGACCCAGATCGCGACGGCGAGCAGGCTGTGGGAAATGGGGTAGTGCTCGAACAGCAGGGGGGGACGGTGGTGATCCCGGGAGCGATGCTGGCGCGCTCCAGGCCGAGGAGCAGCGAGGTCGGCCACAGCAGATCGATGAACTGCGCCGCCAGGAACAGCCAGCCCAGCGCTACCCGGGGAGCGATGGATTTGGCGGCTAAGCCGGCGGAGAAATGACCCAGGAACATGCATGCCCCCTCGTGTCGCGGGACGAATCAGGCGGGCTGCGGCTTTAGGACCGCGCGCGGGTGTGCGGCTCAATGTCCGCGCAGCCGCTCCAGCCAGGTCTCCGCCGGCTCCGGGCGGCAATAGAGGTAACCCTGGTGCAGGATCTTGCCACGGGCATTGAGGAAGGCGGCCTGTTCACTGGTCTCGACACCTTCGGCCACCACATCGAGGCCCATGCGCTCGGCGACGGCCAGGATGGTGTCGACCAGGGTGGCGTCATTGCCGTCGGTGGGGGCGTCCTGCACGAAGGACTTGTCGATCTTGATTTCGTGGATCGGCAGGCGCTTCAGGTAGGTGAGTGAGGAGTAGCCGGTGCCGAAATCGTCGACGGAGAAGCGCACGCCGAGCGCGGCCAGTTCGTTCATCTTGGCGATGATGTCGCTGAGATTGTCGATGAGCAGGCCTTCGGTGATCTCCAGGGTGAGCTGATTGGGATTGGCGCCGGTGGCGTGCAGCGTGTCTTTTATCCAGCTGACGAAGCTGGGTTGGCGGAAGTGGCGTGGACTGATGTTGACGGAGAGCCGCAGCGGCCGTTGGGCAAACTCCGCACGGGTAAGCAGGGCGCAGGCCTGGTTGAATACCCACACCCCGACGTCGATGATGAGGTCGGTTTCCTCGGCGATGGGGATGAAGGCCACCGGTGTGACCAGGCCGCGTTCCGGGTGTTGCCAGCGCACCAGGGTCTCGGCGCCGACAATCTGGCCGGAGGCATCCACCTGCGATTGCAGGAACAGGCGCAGTTCGCCGGCCGAGACGGCGCGGCGCAACTCGCGCTCGATGCGGAAGCGGTGCTCCACCGTCTTGGTCATGGTCTGCTCGAAGAACACGCTCTGATTGCCGCCGCGCTTCTTGGCCTGGTGCAGCGCGGTGTCGGCGCGACGCATGATGTCGCCGGCGCTGTCGCCGCTGCCCGGTGCAAACAGGGCGATGCCCAGGCTGACGCTGACGGATACCTCGTCGGAGCCGATGTGCAGGGGTTGGCGGATGGCATGGTGCAGTTGCGTGGCCAGTTCCGCGATGTTGAGGCGGAAGGTGGTGGCGTGTTCACCGGGACGGTGCAGTAGCAGCGCGAACTCGTCGGCACCGACGCGTGCCAGTGTGTCGCCTTCGCGCAGCAGCGGTTCCAGCCGTGAGCCGATGGCACGCAGCAGGGTGTCGCCGGTGGCGTGGCCGCGTGCGTCGTTGAGGGTCTTGAAGCGATCGAGATTGAAGAACATCAGCGCGCCGTCGCCTTCTTCCGGATGCTCTGCCGCCAGCAACTGCTCCAGGCGGGAGATGAGGAGGGCGCGGTTGGGCAGGCCGGTGAGATGGTCGTAGTAGGCCATGCGGTGCAGCCGGGTCCGGGTGGCCTCCTGGTCTTCGTAATCCTGGAACAGCATGGAGATGAGCATGGTGGCGAGCGGGTAAATCACCAGAATGAGCAGCCCCATCTGGTCGATGACGCGCATGCCGATACCCTCCGGCAGCAGCAGGAACAGCGCCAGCATGATGATATGCACCACCAGGCCGAAACCCAGCAGTTGCAGCGGGCTGAGGTGGCCATCGAGGTGTTTGCGGTAGTAATGGAAGGCGACGCCGATGCCGGCGGAGACGGCGATGACGCTGATGCCGACGGGAGCGCCGCCGCCGCCCAGCCAGAGGCGGTAGGCGCTTGCCACCAGCACGCTGACCAGTGCCACCAGGGGACCGCCGATGAGGCCGGCGACGGCGAGGATGACGGAGCGGCCATCAAAGATGACGCCGGGGGCAAAGGTGAGCGGGGCCATCATGCCGAGTATGGCCACCGTACCGAACAGCAGGCCGAAGATGATCTGACCGCCCAGGGTACGCAGCAGCAGGCGGGAAATGACCACCTGATACAGGGCTGCCAGCGCTACCAGCAGGGCAATGTTGTGGACGATGTCGAGCAGGTTCACGTGCGGTCAGGGAGCTATGGGCACAAGTGTTTGCAGCATACATGGTTGCTGCAGGGATGTCAGGGCATGGCCGTCATAGACCGATCACGGACAGGGATTTGCACCAATCGGGCGCGGCTCCCGCTGTCTCTGCGGCACCACGCGTAAGGGGGATTTGGGAAGGAAATCTGCTGCACCGGCGCAGTCGCCGGTGCAGCCGTTTCTCGGGTAAAGCGTATGGTTTAGTCCTTACCGAACAGGCCGCGGATGCCCTTGCGGATGGAATCGGAGATCTCTTCCTTGGTCGCGCTCTTGGCCTCGTCACGGGCGTCCGCACCGATCTCGCGGGCATCTTGCTCCACCGCCGAGGGCTGCCGGCTGCTGCGCGGCGGCGGCACATCATCCTCATCGCCCTGCGGCATGCCGCGGAAATATTCATCCATGCCCGGCATCTTCTGATAGCCCTTGGGAATGGTGAACAGCGCGGCGGGCTGGACGCCCTCCTTGATGTTGCGCAACTCCATGGAGTAGCTCTGACCCACACTCTTGATGGGATAACCGAGCTTCTGGGAAACCCAGGTGGTGCTCTTTTCCAGTCCCTGCTTTTTGGGGATGAGGGTGTACTTGTCGCACACATAACCGTTGACGGTCTCGGTGCCGACCTTCTTCATCTCGTAATATTCTTCGCGGGTTTTGTCGTCGGCGGCCCAGGCGGCGGTATCGCCGCCGAGAGGAATTTCCATATACATCTTTTCCTCCGGCATCAGCGTGTACATCTTCCTGGCCTTGAGGTCCATGATGCTGACCGCCTGGCGGCCGTCCTCGGTCTTCATTTCCGTGCGCATCTTCTGGTCGCCCTGGTAATAGCGCATGGTGTGGGTCTGGCCACTGGTCTTTTGCACCATGTCGGCGGAGAACTGGGTTCCGGCGGCGCTGGCCTGATGACCGAGGCCGATGGCGGCAAGCAGGAACAGCCAGTGCAAGGTACGGGTTTTCATCGATGACCTCCGTGTGTTGAGTGAAAAAGTTAATTATTTGGGCTCTTCCCCGGATCGAGTGGGTAGCTTAGCCTGTTGAACCATGAGAGACATAGACCTGTACGCCCAGATTCTTGGATTGCGGTCGCCGTGGAAGGTGGCCGATGTGCAATTGTTGCGTGAT
>NZ_JBLJDO010000023.1:0-45858 GCF_059410345.1 Sulfurivermis sp.
GCATCACGCAACAATTGCACATCGGCCACCTTCCACGGCGACCGCAATCCAAGAATCTGGGCGTACAGGTCTATGTCTCTCATGGTTCAACAGGCTAAGCTACCCACTCGATCCGGGGAAGAGCCAAAAACATAAGGTCAGGAGATTGGCGTGATTTCAAGGCGTGAGAAGGATTCTTTACGAGATTGGCTGAGCATTGCTGCGGTTGCAGCGGTCTTGGCTGTGTTTTCTCTGTCGGTCTTTGCGGGGGAGCAGCAGGATCGGGGTCTAGTGGTCGCCCCCACGGCGGCTGTTAATGCAGTCACCGCCCTGGGCAGGGGAGGTTCCGGTGCAGACATTGATGTGCGGCAGGCGGCGGAACCCCTGCTGGCCAAGGCAGAGCAGAAGGGCAGGGTGCGCGTCATCATCAAGGTGCGCCTGCCCGAGCAGACGGACTTGGGCCGGGCGATGGTGGATGGTGTGCAGGAGGCGGGGCAGCGCAACGGTATCAGCCGTGCCCAGCGCGATGTACTTACCCGCCTGGGTATTACGCCGGATGCAGATGCATCCGGTAGGCCGCGGGTGCCGGTGACGTTGCCGGACAACATCGCCAACCTGCGTCTGTTCCGTACTGTGCCGTATCTGTCCATGTTTGCCGATGCGTCCACACTGGAGCGGCTGCTGGCGGACCCGCAGGTGGTTGCGGTGCATGAGGATGTTCCCGTTCCTCCCGCGCTGAAGGACAGCGTGCCCTTGATTAATGCCGACGATGTTTGGGGCAAGGGAAGCACTGGAGGCGGCATCGCTGTTGCCATACTGGATACCGGCGTGGACAAGAGTCATGCCTTTTTTCAGTCGCGGGTGGTATCGGAGGCGTGTTTCTCCACCACTTATGCTCCGTACGGCTCCACTTCCCTCTGCCCGGGTGGTGTCGCCGAATCGACGGCGGCCGGTTCCGGCGTGGACTGTTCCGGTGCCGCAGGCTGTGGCCATGGCACCCATGTCGCGGGCATTGCCGCCGGTGCGAATGCAATCGACGGTACCGACACCTATTCCGGGGTCGCGAAAGGCGCCGACATCATCGCGATACAGGTGTTCAGCCGGTTTACCGGAACGGCTTGCAGTGACTCGGGCCTGGGAGACCCCTGCGTTCTGACCTATAGCACGGATCAAATGGCGGCGTTGGATCATATTTATGACAATCTGAGTGGGTACCAAGACATTGCCGCAGTAAATATGAGTCTCGGTGGTGGACGTTACACCGAGGCGTGTGATGTAGATATGCGCAAGGCATACATTGATAATTTGCGGTCAGCCGGGATCACTACCGTCATTGCTGCGGGCAACAGCTACTACGATGATGCCGTCGGTGCACCGGGCTGTATATCTACCGCCGTTACGGTGGCTGCAAGCAACAAGAACGACAGCATCTCGGTCTACACCAATTGGGGGGCGCTGATAGATGTCGTGGCGCCAGGAACAAACATCAGATCGTCTCAGAATGGCGGCGGATACGTCACCATGTCCGGAACCTCCATGGCCGCACCTCACGTGGCCGGCGCCTTCGCGCTGTTGAGGCAGATGTATCGCACCGCATCGGTCAGTGACCGGGAAGCTGCAATGGCCACCAGTTCTATTACAGTGAGCTACAACGGCGTTGATAAGCCAAGGATCGATGTGGTGGCGGCCCTGGATTATCTGGCGGCATTGTATGATGGCTCTTTGCAGGTACAGATTGAACCCGCGGAGGCGGTTACCGACGGTGCTCAATGGCGCCGTCTCGGTACGAGTATATGGCGCAACAGCGGAACTACAGAGACCGATATCCCTGAAGGATCTTACACACTGGAATTCAGAACGATAACCGGGTGGACCAAGCCGGCAAATCAGCAGGTTTCCGTGATCGCCGGAACGACAAACAACGTCAATGAGACTTACACCCTGAATGGCGCACTTCAGGTGGTCCTCTCACCGCAGGGTGCGATCGATGCCGGCGCCAAATGGCGCCGAGTTGGCACCAGTACCTGGTTTGACAGCGGCGCCACGGAGGGCAATATAACCCCGGGGAATCACACGATTGAGTTCAAGGCTGTTGCAGGGTGGAATGCGCCGGCACAGCAGTCTGTCGTGGTCACGAGCGGTGTCACGACGGTAGCCTCCGCATCTTATACCGCAGTCACTTCATCCAGCGGCGGTGGCGGCAGCTTCGCTTGGCTTGCCTTGACGCTCCTTGCTGCTCCGCTGCTGAGACGGCGACTTGTGTAGCCACGACAAAGGCCCGCGTAAGCGGGCCTTTGTCGTTTGGCCTCGTGGTTGACAGGGGAGGGTGCAGAACGACTTATTGCATCAACTGCGCCACAACCTCCGGCGCCAGGAACAACAGCGGATCCACGCGCGCATCGTTGAGGCTGACGCTCCAGTGCAGGTGGGGGCCGGTGACGCGACCGGTGGCGCCGACGGTGCCGAGAGATTGTCCCGTCTCGATCACCTGGCCGGTTTTCACCGTGATGCTGTCCAGGTGGCAGAACATGGTGATGAGGCCCTGGCCGTGGTCGAGGAAGACGGTTTTGCCGTTGTAGTAGAAGTCGCCGGTGGCGAGGACGCGGCCGGCGGCGGGGGCGCGGATCGGGGTGCCGGTGGGGGCGGCGAGGTCGATGCCGCTGTGTGGGTTGCGCGGTTCGCCGTTGAAGAAGCGGCGCAGGCCGAAGGGGCTGCTGTAGCGTCCTTCCACCGGCAGGATGAAGCGGGTGGGGACGTTCGCGGCGGCCTTGAAGGTGCGGTAGGTTTCCGTGCTCAGCTTCAGTTCGCGCGCGATGCGCTGCTGATCCTCCGGGCTGGGGTTGACCATGCGCGGCGGCACGCTGAGGTGCTGTTCCTGGTATTGCTTGGCGCTCACCTCGAAGGTGAGGGTACGGTCCGCGCCTGCCTGCGGTTGCACGCGCAGGGTGTGGCGGCCCGGCGCGGCGCTGAGCGGGATGCCGACCACTGCCTGCCAGCGGCCTTCGTTTTTCAGCACCATGACCGGACGGCCCTGGTAATAGGCCTTGGGCAGCGTTTTGTGTTCCCCCAGCGCAATGATGGCGACACCACCGGGGACGGCGGCGCTTTGCGGCAGGGCGTAGGCCGCGTTGGTGCAAAGCAGCAACAGACACACCAGAACGAGTTGTGTGTAATGCTGCGATACCGACGGTTGCTGATTCATTTTTCCACTCCTTCCACCCGGCAGAGCAGGTGGCCCTGGCCGAGACGGGCCTGCACCTGCTGGCCCGGCGCGGTTTGCGCGGCGGCGCGCAGCACGCTGCCGTCGGCGGCGGTGACGATGGCGTAGCCGCGGCTCAGGGTGGCCAGCGGGCTGACGGCGTCGAGGGTGTGCGCGGCCTGGGCCAGGCGGCGGTTCATTCGCTCCAGATGTTGTGTCGTGGCGCTGTGCAGGCGGCGCTGCAATTCCTGCCGTCGCGCCTGCATGGACTGTACGCGGTGCAGCGGCGTATGGCGCTCCAGCCGGGCGTGCAGTGCGGCGAGGTGCGCACGGGTATGGCGCAGCAGGTGATGGCTGGCGCGCACCAGGCGCTGTTCCATTTCGTCCAGGCGCTGGGCGATCTCCTGCAGGCGGCGGCCCGGATGCTTGAGGCGTTTTTGCAGCGCGTCGAGCAGTTGTTTCTTGTGCCGCATCTGGCGCTGGAAGCTGCGCGCCAGGCGGATGCGCTGTTGCAGCAGTTGGCTGCGCATCTCTTCGCGGTCTGGACTCAGCAGTTCCGCCGCGGCGGACGGCGTCGGCGCGCGCATGTCGGCGACGAAGTCGGCGATGGTGAAGTCGACCTCATGGCCTACGGCGCTGACGATGGGGATCGGCGAGGCGTGGATGGCGCGCGCCACCACCTCTTCGTTGAAGGCCCACAGGTCTTCCAGCGAACCGCCGCCGCGGCCAACGATGAGCACGTCGCATTCGGCGCGCTCGCCGGCGCGCTTGATGGCCGCGGCGATCTGCTCGCCGGCGCCCGTGCCCTGCACCGGCACCGGGTAGATCACCACCGGGATGGCCGGGAAACGGCGCGAGAGCACGGTGAGGATGTCGCGGATGGCGGCGCCGGTGGGTGAGGTAATCACGCCGATGCGGCGTGGCAGGCGCGGCAGCGGCCGCTTGCGCGCCGGGTCGAACAGCCCCTCGTTTTGCAGACGCAGCTTGAGCATCTCGAAGGCGCGTTGCAGGGCGCCGGAGCCGGCCTCTTCCATGTGCTCGGCGATGAGCTGGAATTCGCCGCGCCCCTCGTACAGCGAGATGCGCACGCGCAGCAGTACGTGCATGCCGTCCTGCGGTTTGAAGCGCAGCAGCTGGTTGCGCTGGCGGAACATGGCGCAGCGCACCTGGGCGCCGGCGTCCTTGAGGGAGAAGTACCAGTGACCGGAGGCGGGGCGGGCCAGGTTGGAGATTTCGCCTTCCACCCACAACAGGGGGAAGCTGCCCTCCAATACGGCGCGCGCCTCGGCGTTCAGGCGTGAGACGGTGTAGACGTCGCGGTTCGGGGTGTCGGATGAGGTGGACATGGGGGCATTTTACTCATGTTGGGAATAATTTCTGCCCTTGACTGGCCGGAACGGCTACAATTGGCGCCTTATATACCCAGGAACGCATAAACGAACACATGTCAAAACGCAGAAGCAAGCAAGACCCCTTCCAGGAGCGCGAAGCGCAGAAGTACGAAAACCCCATCCCCAGCCGTGAATTCATCATGCAGCTGCTGGAGGACCAGGGGGTTCCCCTCGAAACCTCCCAGATTGCCCAGGCCCTCGGCCTGCACGACCCGGAACAGCTGGATGCCCTGACTCGCCGCCTGCGCGCCATGGAGCGCGACGGCCAGCTGATGCGCAACCGCCGCGGCGGCTATGGCCTGATCAGCAAGATGGATCTGATCCCCGGCCGCGTCATCGGCCACCCGGATGGCTTCGGCTTTCTGGTGCCCGACGACGGCAGTTCCGACCTGTTCCTCACCGCGCGCGAGATGCAGGCGGTATTCCACGGTGACCGCGTGCTGGCCCGTGTTTCCGGCCTGGACCGGCGTGGCCGCCGCGAGGGCGCCGTGGTCGAGGTGCTGGAGCGCAATACCGACCGCGTGGTGGGACGCTACCGTGTGGAAGGCGGCGTCGGCTTTGTCATCGCCGACAACAAGCGCGTGGTACACGAAATCCTCATCCCGGCCGAGCAGGCCTACGGCGCGCGCCACGGTCAGCTGGTGACCGCCCAGATCCTCGAGCAGCCCACCCGTTACCGCCAGGCCATCGGTCGTGTCATCGAGATCCTCGGCGACCACATGGCGCCGGGCATGGAGATCGATGTCGCCATCCGCGCCTACCAGTTGCCGCAGGAGTGGTCGCTGCTGGTGGAGGACGAGGCGGCCAAGCTGCCGCCGGTGGTGCCGGAGGAGGCCAAGCAGGGCCGCGTCGATCTGCGCAACATCCCGCTGGTCACCATCGACGGTGACGACTCCATGGACTTCGACGACGCGGTGTATGCCGAGCCGCGCGGCAAGGGCTGGCGTCTGGTGGTGGCCATCGCCGACGTGTCCCATTACGTGCAGCCGGGCAGCCCGCTGGATGCCGAGGCGCGCGTGCGCGGCAACTCGGTGTATTTCCCCGGCCGTGTGATCCCCATGCTGCCCGAGCAGCTGTCCAACGGCCTGTGCTCGCTCAACCCCAACGTCGACCGTCTGTGCATGGTGTGCGACATGGAGGTGAGCGCCACCGGCGTGCTGGGCAACTACAAGTTCTATCCCGCCGTGATGCGTTCGGCGGCGCGCCTCACCTACACCAAGGTGGCGGCGATGCTGGTGGAACGCGACGAGACGCTGCGTGCCCAGTACGGCGAGCTGGTGGACCATCTTGAACACCTGTACGCCCTGTTCCGCGTGCTGCAGACGCAGCGCGAGCGGCGCGGCGCCATCGACTTCGATACCACCGAGACGCGCATCGTGTTCGGTGAGAACAAGAAGATTGAGAGCGTGATTCCTGTAGTGCGCAACGATGCCCACCGCCTCATCGAGGAATGCATGCTGCTGGCCAACGTCGCCACGGCCGATTTCCTGTCCAAGGCCGAGGTGCCCATCGTCTACCGCGTGCACGCCACGCCGACCGAGGAAAAGCTCACCAACCTGCGCGAATTCCTGCGCGAGCTGGGCCTGTCCATGGGCGGCGGCGAGCGCCCCGAGGCGCGCCATTACTCCGAGCTGCTCAAGCACATCGCCGGCCGTCCCGATGCCCACCTGATCCAGACCGTACTGCTGCGCAGCATGGCCCAGGCAGTGTACTCGCCGGACAACCTGGGCCACTTCGGCCTGGCCTACGAGGCCTATACCCACTTCACCTCGCCGATCCGCCGCTACCCGGACCTGCTGGTGCACCGCGCCATCCGTCATGTGCTGTCCGGCAAGCGGCCGGCGGCCTTCCGCTACAGCCACGACGACATGATGCTGCTCGGCGAGCACTGCTCCATGACCGAGCGCCGCGCCGACGAGGCCACCCGCGACGTGGTGGACTGGCTCAAGTGCGAGTACATGCTGGACAAGGTGGGCGAGGTCTACGACGGCATCATCACCAGCGTCACCGGTTTCGGCCTGTTCATCGAGCTGGCCGACATCTACGTCGAGGGTCTGGTGCATGTGACCGGTCTGCAGAACGACTACTACCACTTCGACCCGGCGCACCACCGCCTGGTGGGCGAGCGCACCCGACGTATCTATCGTTTGGGCGACAAGCTCAAGGTGCGTGTGGTGCGTGTCGATCTCGACGAGCGCAAGATCGATTTCGAACTGGTGCTGGAAGAGGGGGCCCAGTCGGGCAAGGAGTCGGGCAAGGAGTCGGGCAAGGAGTCGGGCAAGGAGTCGGGCAAGGAGTCGGGCAAGGGACAGGGGCAGCCCCGTTCCGAGGCCGCGCCGAAGAAGGGCCGCTCCCGCTCCAGGAAAAAATCCCAGCCGCCGCAACAGCCGCAGTCGCAGGACCAGGCGCAGCCAGTGCAGCAACAGGCCGCGCCGCCGCAAGCGGCCGGGCAGGAAGGCGGTGCGGCGTCCAAATCCAAGAAGCGCCGCCGCCGCCGCGGTGGCAAGAAGCGCGCGCCGGCAGCGGAGTAATGTCGCTGGCCCTCTCCCCACCCGGTGGGGAGGGCTGGGGAGGGGCGCTAGCTTCGCCACCCCCCTCCTCCCAACCTTCCCCGCCAGCGGGGGAGGCGGTTCGTGGCTTTCTCAACGAAGTGGTGGGTTACCCCATGGCAGCGACAGAACTGGTATTCGGCCTGCACGCCGTCGAGGCGGTATTGCAGCGCCCCGACGGCGTGATGGAGCTGTGGCTGGATTCCGGCCGGCGTGACCAGCGCCTGCAGGCCCTGGCCGCTGCCGCCGAGGCCGCCGGGCTGCGGCCACACTGGGTCAAGCGCCAGGAATTGGACAAGCTCACCGGTGGCGATCGCCACCAGGGCGCCGCGGTACGGGTGCGTCAGGCCGAGGCGCGCAGCGAGGCCTTCCTCGATCAACTGCTGACCGAGCTGGATGTCCCGCCCTTTCTGCTCATCCTCGACGGTGTCACCGATCCCCACAACCTGGGCGCCTGCCTGCGCAGCGCCGATGCCGCCGGGGTGCATGCGGTCATCGCCCCGCGCGACAAGGCCTGCGGCCTGACCCCGGTGGCTCGCAAGGTGGCCAGCGGCGCTGCCGAGACCGTGCCCTTCGTACAGGTGACCAACCTCGCCCGCACCCTGCGCCTGTTGCAGGACGCTGGGGTATTCCTGGTGGGGGCGGCGGGGGAGACCGACACCTCGCTTTATGAGGCCGACCTGCGCGGCCCCCTCGGTATCGTGATGGGGGCGGAAGGCAGCGGCCTGCGCCGCCTGACCCGGGAACATTGCGACGTGCTGGTGCGCATCCCCATGGCAGGCAGCGTGGAAAGTCTCAATGTCTCTGTGGCTACCGGCATCTGCCTGTTCGAGGCCCTGCGCCAGCGCAGCCGTGGCGGCTAGCCGCCAGGCCGCGTTTTTTCTGGCCATTAGCCCTAGACCCTGCCCCCCGGACCCTTTATAATCCCGCGCCTTTAATGCCGCCGCTGTGGCGGTATTACTCCTTGCCTCGGCGGAGTCCATGCCGAGGCTGTCCAAACCGTAAGGAGTGACAATGAAGCACTACGAAATCGTGTTTCTGGTCCACCCGGACCAGAGCGAGCAGGTTCCTGCCATGATCGAACGTTACCGTTCGACCATCGAAACCGCCGGCGGCAAGATTCATCGCCTGGAAGACTGGGGCCGCCGCCAGCTGGCCTATCCCATCAACAAGATCCACAAGGCGCACTATGTTCTGATGAACATCGAGTGCCCGATCGAGACCATGAAGGAGCTGGAGTCCGCCTTCCGCTTCAACGATGCAGTGATCCGCAACCTGATCCTGATCATGGATGAGGCGGTGACCGAGCCGTCGTTCCTGGCCAAGTCGCGTGAAGAGCGTGACGACCGCCGCGAGCGCAACAGCCGTGACGACATGGCTGACGACGAAGCCGATGCCGAAGAGGCCGCAGCCGAGTAAGGCTGTTGCACGGACACTACCAGGAGCACACACATGTCTCGTTTCTTCCGACGCAAGAAGTTCTGCCGCTTCACCGCCGAAGGCGTGAAGTACATCGATTACAAGGATCTGAACACCCTGAAGGGCTACGTGACCGAGAGCGGCAAGATTGTGCCGAGCCGCATCACCGGCACCAAGGCCAAGTACCAGCGTCAGCTGGCCCTGGCCATCAAGCGCGCCCGTTATCTGGCGTTGCTGCCGTACACCGATTCGCACGATTAATCCCGTTCTGAACGGAACGCCGCGATGAGGTTCCTGGCGAACACCATCATGCGCGGGCCGATGGCGGCGATCCTGGTCACCAGTGTCGCCGCCATGCTCGGATTGCTGCTGCCGCCGCTGGGTTATCTCAGCGCAGCGGCGGTGGGGTTGGTAACCCTGCGCCTCGGCCTGCTCGAGGCGGGCAAGGTGGTGGCCGGTGCGAGTGTGGCCACTGCCGTGCTCGGTGGGGTGCTGGTAGGCAACGTGATGGCGCCGCTGGCCTTTCTGCTGGTGCTGTGGCTGCCGCTGCTGGTATCGGCCTACAGTCTGCGCCGTACCGGCAATCTGGCCCGCAGCCTGCTGCTGGCGGGCTTGTTCGGTGTGATGGTGGTGTTCGGCTTCCATGCCGGCGTGGCTGACCCCGCCGGCTGGTGGCGCGAGATGCTGTACCGCATGGTGGAGCAGGCCACGGCCGAGCAGCAGGAGATCCTGCGGCCGGTGCTGGACGACATGGCCGGGTTGATGACGGGCATGGTCGGTGCGGCGGTGGCTCTGGGCGTGGCCTTGAGTCTGTTCCTGGCCCGCTGGTGGCAGGCGGCGCTGTACAACCCGGGTGGGTTCCGCAGCGAGTTCCATGCCCTGCGGCTGGGACGTGTGCTGACCGGCGTGACGGTGCTGCTGCTGGCGCTGGCCTGGATGCAGACACCGGGGCTGGCGATGCTGACCGACCTGTTGCCGCTGGCGCTGCTGCTGCATCTGTTGCAGGGGGTGGCGCTGGTACACGGTCTGGTGGCGCGCACCGGGGCCAACGTGGGCTGGCTGGTGGCAATGTACGTGTTGCTGCTGTTGCCGATGGTGACGACGCAAACCGCGCTCACCCTGGCGATAGCAGGTATGGTGGATAACTGGATGGATTTTCGGACCCGTCTCGGGGCCGGTAGACCCAATCAATAATTTGAAGTGGCGCGGCAAGACCGGGCGCAAATTTAAGTCGAGGTAAAAACGATGGAAGTCATTCTGCTGGAGAAGGTTCGCAATCTGGGCGCCCTGGGCGAGAAGGTCAAGGTGCGTTCCGGTTACGGTCGCAACTACCTGATGCCGCGTGGCATGGCCGTGATGGCCACCAAGGAGAACATCGAGAAGTTCGAGGCCCGTCGCGCCGAGCTGGAGCAGGCTGCCGCCGCTGCGCTGGCCGCCGCCCAGGCCCGTGCCGCCAAGCTCGCCGAGCTGGGCGCCGTGACCATCGCCCACAACGCCGGTGATGAAGGCAAGCTGTTCGGTTCCATCGGCACCGCCGACATCGCCGAGGCCGTCAACAAGGCCGGCATCGAGGTGAAGCGTCAGGAGATCGCCATGCCGGAAGGCCCGATTCGCCAGACCGGCGAGTTCGAGATCGAGCTGAACCTGCACACCGACGTCACCCAGGCCATCAAGGTCGTCGTCGTCGCTGCCTAAGCTGCACGCATGCCCGCCCCGCCATGGGGCGGGCATGGATTTTGCGCCCTTCCTCCGGGCAGCCGCCTGGGGCACTCTGGGAACCCTCTGGTCAGCCGGCTAACCGAACGCCATGCAGAAGCTCGCCATTTCCCACGGGCAGGACGCCACCGCGGCGCTCAAGGTTCCGCCCCATTCCATTGAGGCCGAGCAGGCCGTACTCGGCGGTCTGATGCTGGATAACAGCGCCTGGGACAAGGTCGCCGATCTGGTGGCCGAGGACGACTTCTACCGCCGCGACCACCGCCTGATCTTCCATGCTATCCGTCTGCTGGCGGAGAAGAGCGACCCCTGTGATGTCGTCACCCTGGCCGAGTGGCTGGACAAAAAGGGTCAGCTCGACGATGCCGGCGGTATCGCCTATCTCGGTAGCCTGGCCGGCAACACCCCCAGCGCCGCCAACATCAAGTCCTATGCCAGTATCGTGCGCGAACGCTCGGTGCTGCGCCAACTGATCCGCGTCAGCAACGACATCGCCGACACCGCCTTCAATCCGGACGGGCGTTCGGTGTTCCAGCTGCTGGATGAGGCGGAAAAGAAGGTTTACGAGATCGCCGACCAGGGTGCGCGCGCCCGCGTCGGTTTTGCCGGCATGAAGGACCTGCTGGTCAAGGCGGTGGACAAGATCGACCAGTTGTTCAGCATGGACAGCCCGATTACCGGCGTTGCCACCGGCTACAACGATTTCGATGAAATGACCGCCGGTCTGCAAAAGTCCGACCTGGTCATTATCGCCGGTCGCCCCTCCATGGGCAAAACCACCTTCGCGATGAATATCGTCGAGCACGTCGCCATCAAGGAACAGAAACCGGTGGCGGTGTTCTCCATGGAAATGCCCGGCGAGGCGCTGGCCATGCGCATGATGTCCTCCCTCGGCCATATCGATCAGAAGAAGGTGCGTACCGGCAAGCTGGACGACGAGGACTGGCCGCGCCTGACCTCGGCGGTGAGCCTGTTGTCGGAGGCGCCGATCTTCATCGACGACACCCCGGCCCTCAGCCCCACCGAGGTGCGCGCCCGTGCCCGCCGCCTGGCGCGCGAGCAGGAGCACGGCCTCGGCCTCATCGTCATCGACTACCTGCAGCTGATGCAGGTGCCTGGCACCAGCGAAAACCGCACCGGTGAGATCTCCGAGATATCGCGTTCGCTGAAGGCCCTCGCCAAGGAGCTGAACTGCCCGGTGATCGCCCTGTCGCAGCTCAACCGCTCGCTGGAACAGCGCCCCAACAAACGTCCGGTGATGTCCGACCTGCGCGAGTCCGGCGCCATCGAGCAGGACGCTGACTTGATCGTATTCATCTACCGCGACGAGGTGTACAACCCCGACAGCACCGACAAGGGCACCGCGGAGATCATCATCGGCAAGCAGCGTAACGGCCCCATCGGTACCGTGCGTCTCACCTTCCTTGGCCAGTACACCCGCTTCGAGAACTGCGCGCACGGAGGGTACGAGGAGTACTGATGCGCGCCACCCAGGTCGTCATCGATCTCGCGGCGCTGCGCCACAACCTGGCCCGCGCCCGCGCCGCCGCGCCGGACAGTCGTGTCCTGGCGGCCATCAAGGCCAACGGCTACGGCCATGGCATGTTGCGCGTGGCCCGCGCCCTGGCGGACGCCGACGGCTTCGGTGTGGCCTGTCTGGCTGAGGCGCTGCAGCTGCGCGAGGCGGGTATCCAGCAGCCCATCGTGCTGCTGGAGGGCTTCTTCGGCGCCGATGAACTGGAGGCCATCGCCCGTCACCGTTTCATTCCCGCCATCCACAACACCACCCAACTGGAACTGCTGGAACAGGTGCAGCTGCCCGAGCCGCTGGCAGTATGGCTCAAAGTGGACAGCGGTATGCATCGTCTTGGTTTTCCCCTGGCGCAGGCGCAGCCCGCCTGGCAGCGGCTCGCGGCCTGCCGCAATGTGAGTGCGGTGGTCGGCTGCATGACCCACCTGGCCAACGCCGATAACCTCAATGACGATTTCACCGCCCGCCAGCTGGCCGATTTCCGCCGCCATACCGCCGGACTGCCCGGCGAGCGTTCCATCGCCAACTCTGCCGCCCTGCTAGGCTGGCCCGACTCCCATGCCGAATGGGTGCGTCCTGGCATCATGCTGTACGGCGTGTCGCCCCTGCTGGGCGGGCGGGGCACTGAACATGGCCTCAAACCGGTGATGACCCTGCGTTCGGAGCTGATCACGGTGAATCACCTGAGGCGCGGCGAGGCGGTGGGGTATGGCGGTGCCTTTGTCTGCCCCGAGGACATGCCGGTAGGCGTGGTGGCGGCGGGCTATGGCGATGGTTATCCACGCCATGTGGCCAATGGCGTGCCGGTGCTGGTCAATGGCCAGCGTGTGCCGCTCATCGGCCGCGTCTCCATGGACATGCTCACCGTCGATCTGCGCAGCCTGCCCGCGGCCCGCGCCGGTGACCCGGTGGTGCTGTGGGGGGAGGGACTGCCGGTGGAGGAGATCGCCGAGCATGCCGGCACCATTCCCTACGAGCTGCTGTGCCGGGTGATGCCGCGCGTCGATGCGGTCGAGAACGGGGCGTGACACCGGCGGGGCCGCAGGTCGGTGTCGGCGCGGTGGTGGTGCACCAGGGTCGCGTGTTGCTGGTGCAGCGCGGCCGTCCGCCCGGCGCCGGGCTGTGGGCCATCCCCGGCGGTCGCCAGCGCCTGGGCGAGACGCTGCAGCAGGCGGCGGAGCGCGAAATCCTGGAAGAGACCGGCGTCGTCATCCGCGCCACCACGCCCATCTACACCTGCGAACACCTCGAGCACGACGACCAGGGCGCGTTGCGCTTTCACTATGTCATCGTCGACCTGGCGGCGGAGTACCTGAGCGGCGAGCCGCAGGCCGGTGACGATGCCCGTGCCGCGCGCTGGGTGGCCTGGAGTGAACTGGGCGCCCTGCCGCTCAACGCCAGTTCGCGTGTCGCCTTGCGCGCGCTGTTTCCCGCTGACACGGAGGGCTATCTGCATGTCTAGAACCCGACTGATGAGCGTGCTGCCGCTGTCTCTGCCTCTCTCCGCCTGCACGGCCGAAATGGGCGTGACGGCAACCATCCTGTTGCTGGTGTTGTTGCCCGCGGCGCTGGTATTCGCCTTGTTGTGGGGATTGCGCACGCAGCGGCAACAGACGCGTCGCGGCGGCAAGGCCGATCGGCGCAATTACCCGGATGCCGACGACGATAAGGAATAGGCCATGGCCAAGGGCAAGACCATCTACAGCTGTACCGAGTGCGGCGCGCAGGCCCCCAAGTGGGCGGGGCAGTGCGGCGAGTGCGGCGCCTGGAACAGCCTGGTGGAGACCATCGCGGCGCCGCCGGCCGAGCGCAAGGGGCGCCACGCCGGTTATGCCGGCACCGCCGGCACCCTGGTGGTGCAGAGCCTGAAAGAGGTGGCGCCGGAGGAGACCTCGCGCCTGTCCACCGGCAGCAGTGAATTCGACCGCGTGCTGGGCGGTGGCCTGGTGGCCGGTTCAGTGGTACTGCTGGGTGGTGATCCGGGCATCGGCAAGTCCACGCTGTTGCTACAGACGCTCGCCACCCTCGGCGCGGGCCAGCGCACCCTCTATGTCACCGGCGAGGAGTCGCCGCAGCAGGTGAGCATGCGCGCCCAGCGTCTCGGTCTCGATGCTGGCCATGTCCGCCTGCTCACGGAGACGCGGGTGGAGGACATCCTCGCCACGGCGCAACAGGAGAAGCCGCAGGTGCTGGTGGTGGACTCGGTGCAGACGGTGTACACGGAGCTGCTGCAATCGGCGCCGGGCTCGGTGGCCCAGGTGCGCGAGAGCGCGGCGCAGCTGGTGCGTCACGCCAAGCAGAGCGGCACCGCGCTGTTCCTGGTGGGTCATGTCACCAAGGACGGCCAACTGGCCGGGCCGCGCGTGCTCGAGCACATGGTGGACACGGTGCTGTACTTCGAAGGTGATTCCGGCAGCCGCTACCGTGTGGTGCGCGCGTTCAAGAACCGCTATGGCGCGGTGAATGAGCTGGGCGTGTTCGCCATGACCGACAAGGGGCTGAAGGAGGTCACCAATCCCTCGGCCATCTTTCTGTCGCGCCACGACGAGGAGGTGCCGGGCAGCGTGATCATGGTCACCATCGAAGGCAGCCGGCCGCTGCTGGTGGAGGTGCAGGCCCTGGTGGACGAGAGCCATCTGTCCAACCCGCGCCGCGTCACCGTCGGCCTGGAGCACAACCGCCTGGCCATGCTGCTCGCCGTGCTGCACCGCCACGGCGGCATCGTCACCCACGACCAGGACGTATTCGTCAACGTGGTGGGTGGCATGCGCGTCACCGAAACCGGTGCCGATCTGGCGACGCTGCTGGCAGTGCTGTCCAGCCTGCGCAGCCGCCCGCTGCCGCAGGGATTGGTGGTGTTCGGCGAGGTGGGGCTGGCCGGCGAGATCCGCCCGGTGCCCAACGGTCAGGACCGCCTGCGCGAGGCGGCCAAGCACGGCCTCACCCGCGCCCTGGTGCCGCTGGCCAACAAACCCAAGCAGAAGGTGGACGGCCTGGAGATCATCGGCGTGCGCCGCCTCGACGAGGCCTTGCAGCAGTTCTGATCTGAACAACCTGTCGCAGAGACGCTGAGGCGCAGAGATATTTTCTGGTGGAGTGTGTGCCGTGCGGCTCGGAACGGGTAGAGGTATTCCCTTCTGTCAGCCACGCAAATGGTTACATGCTGCCACAGCGCGGTTACTGCCAAGAGTTTTCTCCGCGTCTCTGCGCCTCTGCGGCAAATTGGTTTTTTAAGGGCTCAGCCGCCCTGGGACAGCTCGGTGAGCTCGCGTTCGAGCAGGGCTTCATCGCCCAGGTTCAGTTCCACCAGGCGCTTGAGGTGGGAGATGCTGTCCAGTTCGATGTGATCGCAGCGAAAGCCGAGGTGGCCGTTTTCGCAGTGCACCACCGTGCCGTCCATGCAGATCACCACGTCGCCGTCCAGATGCAGTTCCAGCTGACAGTTGCTGGCGGAGTCCGCTTCCCAGTCGGCGGGAGCGGCGATGAGAGCACCCTTGAGAGAGATGTCGAGCAGGCGGCTGTCCCAACGGTCGCCGCCGCAGAACAGGGCGGCATGGCCGTCCATGGGGATGCGCTTGAAGTGGCGTTTTTCGTTCATCAGTGCAGGGTGAACTGCATGCGCACGTTGCCGATCTGGATGATGTCGCCGTCATGCAGCTGCCAGGCCTTGTCGCCGATGGCCGTATCGCCCACCCGGGTCGGTGTGTCGCCTTCCAGGTGACTGAGGAAGAAACCGTCATTGCGGTGGGCGATGACCGCCAACTGCACCCCCGGCTTACCCAGGTTCATCAGGTTGCGCTTGAGGCTGATGGTCTTGCCCATATTCTGGCCATTGAGGATTTGCAGGAAGGCGTGGCGCGGGGTATGGATGGGTTCCAGCTCCAGTGTGTCGGCCTCGGTGATTTCCGGTTCCGGCATCGCCTCTTCCAGCGGCACCGGCGCGGCCGTTTCCTCGGTGGTGACCGCAGGTTCGGCGATCACCGCGGTCTCCAGGGTAAAGGTGAGATTGTGCTTGCCGATGCGGATGTCGTCGCCGCTCTTGAGGGTGTGCTCGCTGCTGATGCGTGTACCGTTGACGAAGGTGCCGTCCGGGGTGTCGAGATCGCGCAGCACCGCCGTCTCGCCGTCCAGGGTCAGGCTGGCGTGGCGTGCCTGGATGGCGAGACTGTCGATGAATACGGTGCAGCCGGGATCGCTGCCGATGATGGTCTCGCCGTTGCTCAACGGGAAGTATTTGAGCAGTTTACCCTTGAACGAAAGGGTCAGTTTGGACACGCAGGTCACTCCGCTAGTTATTCTTGCTGGCTAGTATAGCCATGCCCGTCTGGTTAGGGTACTGCCGCCTGCGCCATGTATCGGCGCCTTGCTACCCTTGGTCTGCCGTCTCCACCGTGCCTTTTGCGCGGAAATTGGGGTCGATGCGTACGGTTTTTACCGCACTGGCCGTGGTCTGCACGATTTCCAGCGGATAACCGGCAAGCAGCAGGCTGGTGCCGGCCTCGGGGATGGTTTCCAGATATTCGATGATCATGCCGTTCAGGGTCTTCGGCCCATCGGTGGGCAGGTTCCACTGCATCAGTCGATTGAGGTCGCGGATGTTGGCGCTGCCTTCCACCAGGTAGGTGCCATCCTCCTGCGGGTGGATGTCCTTGCTCAGGGTGGCCGGGTCGGTGGTGAACTCGCCGACGATCTCCTCCAGGATATCGTCCAGCGTGACCAACCCCTGGATGTCGCCATATTCATCCACCACCAGGGCGATGCGGCGGCGCTGCTGCTGGAAATTGAGCAGCTGGGTGTTGAGCGCGGTGCCCTCGGGGATGAAGTAGGGATCGCGGATCACCTTCATGAAGGCATCGCGCGTCAGCTCACCGTGCTTGTGCACGGCCAGTACGTTGCGCAGGTGCACGATGCCCAGCACGTTGTCGATGCCGCCCTTGAATACCGGCACGCGGGTGTGCTGGCTGCTGCTGAGCTGCTGCACGATGTCGGCCCAGTCATCTTCCAGATCGATGCCGAAGATTTCGTTGCGCGGGATCATGATGTCTTCCACCGTGACCTTTTCCAGATCGAGGATGGACAGCAGCATCTGCTGGTGACGTTGCGGGATCATGCTGCCGGCTTCATGTACCACGGTGCGCAATTCATCGCTGGAGAGGTGCAGCTTGGGCGCGTCGGCGGTGGAGATGCCGAACACCCGCAGCAGTCCGTTGGCAACGGTATTCACTGCCCACACCAGCGGATACAACACCTTGAGCAGCGGTTTGAGGACGAAGGCGGCGGGAAAGGCGATGCGTTCGGGATGCAGGGCGGCAACCGTTTTCGGCGCCACCTCGGCGAAGATCAGGATCAGAAACGTAAGCGCGCCGGTGGCGATGGCGATACCGGCCTCACCGTACAGTTTCAGGCCGAGCAGGGTGGCGGTGGCCGAGGCGAGGATATTGACGAAATTGTTGCCCAGCAGGATCAGGCCGATGAGGCGGTCCGGTCGTTGCAGCAGATCGTAGGCGCGCGTGGCGCCGGGCTGGCGCATCTTCTTCGCCAGGTGGCGCAGCCGGTAGCGATTCAGGCTGAACAGACCGGTTTCCGAGCCGGAGAAGAAGGCGGAGAGGAGGATGAGAATGATCAAGGCGCCGACCAACAGGCCGGTAGGTATGTCGTCGATCAAGAAAGGGTAAACCCCATGGTTATTAAAGTATTTTGATTACAAAGGGTTGCGTGGGGTGTTGTCAACCCTGGCAGGTTAACGCTGGAGGATCAGCTCCATCACCAGCTTGCTGCCCAGGTAGGCGGTCATCAGCAGTACGAAGCCGGCCAGCGTCCAGAAGATGGCCTTGCGCCCGCGCCAGCCGAAACGCCAGCGTCCCCACAGCAGGATGGCGAAGACCAGCCAGGCGATGACCGACAGCACGGTCTTGTGCACCAGATGCTGGGCGAACATGTTTTCCAGGTAGAGGAAGCCGGATAGCAGCGACAGGCTGAGCAGGAGAAAGCCCAGACCGATCATGTGGAACAGCATGCGCTCCATGGTTTCCAGCGGCGGCAGGGCGCGGATGAATCCCCCCGGATGGCGGTTGCGCAGGTGGCGATCCTGAACGGCCAGCAGCATGGCCTGTACTGCGGCCAGGGCCAGCAGGCTGTAGGCGAGGATGGACAGCAGGATGTGTGCCTGCATTTCGACGCCGGTCTGCGCCACCAGGTTGGGGGAGGCCGGCCATACGGTTTGCAATACCAGCGCCAGCGCGCTCAGGGGCAGCACCACGCCACCCAGATTCTCTATCGGCTGGGTCAGGGCGGCGAGCAGCAACAGCAGGGCCACCAGCCAGGCGATGAGCGAGACGACGTAAAAGAATTCCAGGTCCAGCCCTTCCGGCAGGAAGATGGCCTGGTAGACCAGGATGCCATGGAGGGCGACAGCGACCAGTCCCACCAGCAGGGCCGGCATGCGGGAACGCTCACTGGCCGTCGCCCCCAACGCCAGGCGCCGCAGCAGCAGCATGGTGGCCACGAAATAGAGAGCAACGGTGAGGAAGGTAAGCGCGATAGTCATGGTGTTGGGCGTCGTCAGGCGGGCATCATCGCATAACTGGCGGCGGCGTTGAAGCGCAGCGCGGGCGGCCGGTGTGACGGATTGCCCATCGCGGCTGGGGCATCCGCCGGACTTGCCTTATTCCCTGATGGGCGGCAGTGTGCAAATACCTCGTATCGTGCTACAAAAGCAGCCGAATCATGGCGATGTGCCGTGGTAGCAGGCGTGTACAGGGAGTCCGCCGCAGGACAGGGTGTGGGAGATTGGGTATGGATATTCGGGTATTGGGGTGCAGTGGTGGCATCGGGGCAGGGCTCCGGACCACCTCTTTCCTGATAGACCACGACGTCCTGCTGGATGCGGGCAGCGGCGTGGGTGATCTGACGCTGGATGAGATGGCGCACATCAAGCACATCTTTCTGACCCATTCCCATCTCGACCACATACTCGCCATCCCGCTGGTGGTTGATTCGGTATTCGACCGGGTTGACGCGCCGATACTCATACACGCCCTGCCCGATACCATCCGCGCCCTGCAGGCGCATGTTTTCAACGGGGTGATCTGGCCGGACTTCACCCGTCTGCCGCACCCGGAACGCCCGGTGCTGCGTTTCGAGACACTGGAGCCGGGCGAGGTGGTGACTCTGGGTGAGCGCCAGTTTGAGATGATTCCGGTGAGGCACATCGTGCCCACGGTGGGTTACCGCATTGCCACACCGAGCGGCGTCTTCGCCTTCAGCGGCGACACGACGACCAACGATACTTTCTGGGCCGCGCTCAATGCCGGTCCCCGGCTGGATCTGCTGGTTGTGGAGGCCGCTTTCCCTAACGCCGAACGGGAACTGTGTCGCGCGGCACGGCACTATTCGCCGGAGATGCTGGCCGAGGACCTCGGCAAACTGCACCACCGCCCACGCATCTGGCTGACCCATGCCAAGCCGGGGGCGGAGGAGAAGATTTTTCAGGAGGCCCGCACCCTGCTCGCCGGCTATGACGTCGACCATCTCACCGGTGGCGAGCGCTTCACGCTATAATCCCCGCCACTTCTGACCCCCGGCGGGTTTGCCCCGCCGTCACTGTGGACCCCGTACATGTTTGACAGCCTCAGCGAACGGCTGACACGAACGCTGCGTACCCTGCGCGGCGCCGGTCGCCTCACCGAAGACAATATCAAGGACACCCTGCGCGAAGTGCGCATGGCGCTGCTGGAGGCGGATGTCGCCCTGCCGGTGGTGCGCGACTTCATCGAGCAGGTGCGCGCGCGCGCCGTCGGCCAGGAGGTGATGTCCAGCCTCACCCCCGGCCAGGTGCTGGTGAAGATCGTTCACGACGAACTGGTACGGCTGATGGGAGCGGCCCACGCTGGCCTCGACCTCAATGTGCGTCCGCCTGCCGTGGTGCTGATGGCCGGCCTGCAGGGCTCCGGCAAGACCACCACCGTGGGCAAGCTGGCGCGCTGGCTGAAAGAGAGCCAGGGCAAGAAGGTGCTGGTGGTCAGCGCCGACATCTACCGTCCGGCCGCCATCCAGCAGTTGCAGACCCTGGCCGGTGAGGTCGGCGTCGAGTTCTTCCCCAGCGAGACCAGCCAGGATCCGGTGACCATCGGCCGGGGCGCCGTGGACTACGCCCGCAAACACTATCTCGATGTGGTCATCGTCGATACCGCCGGCCGTCTGCACATCGACGCCGACATGATGGCGGAGATCCAGCGTCTGCACGGCGCATTGGAGCCGGCGGAAACCCTGTTCGTGGTCGACAGCATGACCGGCCAGGATGCCGCCAACACTGCCAAGGCCTTTGGCGATGCCCTGCCGCTCACCGGCGTGGTGCTGACCAAGACTGATGGTGACGCCCGCGGCGGTGCCGCCCTGTCGGTGCGCCAGATCACCGGCAAGCCCATCAAGTTTCTCGGCGTGGGCGAGAAGAGCTCCGCCCTGGAACCGTTCCACCCCGAACGCATCGCCTCGCGCATCCTGGGTATGGGTGACGTACTGTCCCTGGTGGAAGAGGTACAGGCCAAGGTGGACCGTGCCGAGGCGGAGAAACTGGCCAAGAAGATCAGCAAGGGCAAGGGCTTCGACCTAGCCGACTTCCGTGACCAGCTGCGCCAGATGCAGAGCATGGGTGGCGTGGCCAGCCTGCTGGACAAGTTGCCCGGTGTCTCCAATCTGCCCTCGGCGGTTAAAAATCAGGTCAACGACAAGGAGTTCAAGCGTCTTGAGGCGATCATCAATTCCATGACCCCGCAGGAGCGCAAGCACCCGGACCTCATCAAGGGCTCGCGCAAGCGCCGCATCGCCGACGGTTCCGGCACCCAGGTGCAGGATGTCAACCGCCTGCTCAAGCAGTTCGATCAGATGCAGAAGATGATGAAAAAGATGTCCGGTGGCGGCATGGCCAAGATGATGCGTGCCCTCAAGGGCCGCATGCCGCCTGGAATGCCTTTCTGAATCAATAAGATATATTGCGAGTGCGGCAGCGGGGCGCTCTCCGCCCGTTGTCCGCCATTTGCCTCATGCCTGTTCTCTTTTTTCCTTCTCTGACATAGAATATGCGGCTTTCCGCCGTGGGCCGCTGAAGTCAGCGGCCCCGTTTGTTTGTGTACACGAGGATTTTTTACACAATGGTCACTATCCGCATGGCACGTGGCGGCGCCAAGAAGCGCCCCTTCTACAACATCGTTGTTACCGACAGCCGCAACCGTCGTGACGGTCGCTTCATCGAACGCCTGGGTTTCTTCAATCCCATCGCTGCCGCCAACGAAGAATCGGTGCGCATCAACCGTGAGCGCGTCGATTACTGGCTGTCGAAGGGTGCTCAGGCATCCGAGCGCGTCGCCAGCCTGCTGAAGCAGAGCGCCTGATTCCACTGCGCCATCGACGGAGGGCCGCTCGGCCTGTGCGCTGATGGTTGAGTCGGGGCAGGATAAGCGTATCGTCGTGGGCCGCATCGCCGGCCTGTTCGGCGTGCGCGGCTGGGTGAAGGTATTCTCCCACACCCAGCCCTTGGACAATATCCTTCGCTATACCCCCTGGCAGGTATTGCGTGACGGCCAATGGATGCCGATGAAGCCGGTGGGCGGCCGTGTCCACGGCAAGGGCATCGTGGCGCAGCTGGAAGGCTGCGACGACCGCGATGCGGCGGCGACGCTGATCGGCTGCGACATCGCCATCGAGCGCAGCCAGTTGCCGCGGGCGGCTGGGGATGAGATTTACTGGGCCGACTTGATCGGCCTGAAGGTGGTAACGCTGGACGGTGTCGAACTGGGGGTGGTGGACCACCTGCTGGAGACGGGCGCCAACGATGTGGTGGTGGTGCGCGGCGAACGCGAGCGCCTGCTGCCCTATGTGGATCAGGTGATCCGCGAGGTGGACCTGGGCAGCGGCCTGTTGCGGGTCGACTGGGACCCCGACTTCTGATGCGCATCGACGTCGTCACGCTGTTCCCGCCGATGTTCGATGCCTTGACCGGGTACGGCGTGACCGGGCGGGCGGTAAAACGGCAGATTTTGCAGTTGGCGTTGTGGAATCCGCGAGATTTCACCTACGACAATCACCGCACGGTGGATGACCGCCCTTATGGCGGTGGTCCCGGCATGGTGATGCTGGCGCAGCCGCTCACCGAGGCGGTGCAGGCGGCGCGGATGGCAGACCCGGAGCCGGCCCACGTGGTCTACCTGTCGCCCCAGGGGCGGCCGCTGGATCAGGCCGGGGTGGAGCAACTGGCACGGCGGCGGCGTTTGCTGCTGGTGGCCGGGCGCTACGAAGGCATCGACGAACGCTTCATCGAGGCGGAAGTGGATGAGGAGTGGTCCATCGGCGACTACGTCTTGTCCGGCGGCGAGCTGGCGGCGATGGTGCTGGTGGATGCGGTGGCGCGCCTGCTGCCCGGTGTGCTGGGCCACGAGGCCTCCGCCGCGCAGGACTCCTTCGCCGGCGGGCTGCTCGATTGTCCGCACTACACCCGGCCCGAGGTATGGGAGGGACGGGAGGTGCCGGCGGTGCTGCTGTCGGGTGATCATGCCGCCATCGCGCGCTGGCGCATGCAGCAGGCACTGGGACGGACCTGGTTGCGGCGGCCCGATTTGCTGGAACGGCTGGAGCTGAGCAAGGAACAGCAGAAATTGCTCACTGATTTCATCGGCGGGCATGAACAAAATTGATTCTATGTGTATAATGCGGCGGATATTTCCGGAGAACGTGTCATGAGCAACATCATCGAACAACTTGAAGCCGAACAGATGAACCGCGAGGTGCCGGAATTCGGCGCTGGCGATACCGTCGTGGTGCAGGTAAAGGTAAAGGAAGGTGACCGCGAGCGTCTGCAGATGTTCGAGGGTGTGGTGATTGCCAAGCGCAATCGCGGCCTGAACTCGGCCTTCACCGTGCGCAAACTGTCCCATGGCGAGGGCGTGGAGCGCGTGTTCCAGACCTACAGCCCGGCCATCGCTTCCATCGAAGTGAAGCGCCGTGGTGACGTCAGCCGTGCCAAGCTGTACTACCTGCGCGGCCGCACCGGCAAGTCGGCTCGTATCAAAGAGAAGCTGTAAGTCGTACCGGTCCTGCCGCCGGGCGCGGATCGGGACAGCAATAGGTACCATGACTGTGCAGAATAAAAGCGGATGCCACCCTCGCGGTGGCATCCGCTTTTTGCTTTGGGCCTGGTGGCTGTTACTGACGGCGACGCCGGCGACGGCGGTCACCCTCGCGCAATTGGAGGCGCTCTCCGCTGGCGGTGCGCCGCGGTTGGCGCTGGCGCTGCTGGAGCAGGAACAACCGGCCTGGCAGGAGGATGCCGCCGGTTGGATGGCCTGGGAGCATCACCGTGTGCAATTGCTCGCGGCGGGGGGGGATTGGCAGGCTCTGCACGATCGTATCGGCCAACTTCCCGCCGATGTCCCCGCCGATTTTTTCCGCTGGGCACAGACCTGGCGTGCCCGCGCCCTTATCGAACTGCGGGCGGTGGAACGTGCCCGCAGCGTCCTGCGCCAGTTGCTGTGGAGTGGCACCGGCAGTGATATCGAGTTGACCGCCTGGCGGCGCCTGGTGATTCAGAGCTACCGCGCCGACCGGCGCGGTGACGACGCCTATGCCGCCATGTTGCGCTACCGCCATGACTACGGCCGCGGCGGACCGGAGGATGCCCTGCTCAGTGCCCAGGTGTTGTTGGGGCAGGGGCGTGCGGCGGACGCGGTGGAGGCGCTGCACGGTCTGAATTCCGGCGAGGCCCGCCCCCTGTTGTTGCTGGCGCGCCTGCGCAGCGGGCAATGGGAGCCGCGTCGCGTGCTGCGCGAGGTACGGGAGCTGCTGCAGGAGAAGGGGCTGACACCGCAGGTGCGCCAGCAGGCCGAGGCCGTGGTCGCAGAAGCTGCTGCTGCCGCCGCAGACCCCGCCGCACAGGCCATCGCCCTGGAACAGGTGTTTTCCCGCATCCGCCAGTATCCCCTCGATGGCGAATTGTTTGCGCTGACCCCTGACGCCCTGTGGGAGGCCTACCTGGCCTATGCCCGGCAGGTGGGCAATCGTGAGCAGTTGCTGATCGGTGACGATGCCGCCTGGCTGGCCAAGGCGCAGGCGGCCGGCCGCATGTATCCCATTCGTGTACGTTCCATCAATGCCCTGCTGGCCCTGCATGGCGCCAGCGAGGCGGTACGCCAGCAGGCCCATGCCTCTCTGGTGGAAAACCTGCTGCAGCAGGAAGGCGGGGCTGAGGTGGTGCATCAGCTATATCTGGTGGCTGCGCGTTATGCCGAGGTGGCAAGTATCCCGGAAGGGGTGCGGCGCACCTTGCTCGATCCGGTGATCGCGGCCGGTGATTTGCCGCTGGCGGCGCGCCTGATGGCCGGTCTGGATCAGCCGCCGCCCGGGGCCGACCGGGTGATGTGGCGGCTGCGTCAGGCACGGGTGCTGCTGTTGGGAGGGGATTATCTCCAGGCGGAGGGTGTGTTGCGCGAGATGATCGGGCAGAGTGCCCGTCTGTCGCGGCCGGAGCTGGATCGCCTGATCCAGGTGCTGTTCGACCTGCAGACCGTGGGGGAGCACGAGGCGGCCTATCGCCTGCTGGAGTCTTTGCAGGGCCAGGTTGCCGATATGCAGTTGCAGCGCGAGTTGTGGTACTGGATGGCGGATTCCCGTCTGGCGCAGTCGCGCCCATTGGAGGCCGCCGCCCTGTATCTGCGCTCCGCCATGGTGCCGTTGCCGCAGTCGCTGGACCCCTGGGGCCAGACGGCGCGCTACCAGGCCGCCCAGGCGCTGGCCAAGGCCGGTGTGGTGGCCGACGCCCGCACCCTGTATGAGGAACTGCTGCGTACCACCGACGACCCCGGGCGTCGGGCGGTACTGCGCCGCGATTTGCAGCAATTGCTGCTGGTCCGGCCGCAATGACTTCGGTGTGGTCGGCGGTGATCGCCACGCCGCTGCCGGCGTGGCGCTTTGGTATCCGCTGTACAGGCGATGCTGTGAGTGAAGCGGAATTTCTGCCTGCCACTACGCCGCTACACTCGCCGCAAGATGACTGCGCGCGCCAGGCCGCAGCCGACGTGCAACGCTATTTTTCCGCCGCCCATACGCCGCCAAGCGTGGTCCTCGCCCCGCAGGGCACGCCGTTCCAGCAACGGGTATGGCAGGCGTTGCTGGCGCTTCCTGCGGGCCGGCCGTGCAGCTACGGGGTGCTGGCGCAACGCCTTGGCAGCAGCGCCCGTGCGGTCGCTGCGGCCTGCCGCGCCAACCCCATACCCTTGCTCATCCCTTGCCACCGCGTGGTGGCTGCCCACGGTCTGGGGGGCTACATGGGCGCTGTCGACGGCGAACCGCTACGGCTGAAGAACTGGCTGCTCGAGCATGAAGCCGCAGGCTGAGACCTTGTCCAGCCCTTTGCTGGAGCGTTTTCTCGATGCGCTGTGGATGGAGCGCGGCCTCAGCGACCACACCCTGGCCGCCTACCGGCGTGACTTGCAGGGGGCGGCGCGCTGGCTGGAGCAGCAGGGGCTCGGCACGCTGGAGGCCGCGACACGGCAGGATTTGCTGAGCTATCTGCACAGCCGGGTTGCCGCCGGCGCCCAGCCGCGCACCACCGCCCGTCTGCTCTCCAGCTTGCGCCGTCTCTACCGCTATTTGGTGCGTGAGCAGTTGCTCACAGAGGACCCCAGCGCGCGCATCGACAGCCCCAAGCTGGGGCGTGGCCTGCCCAAGGCGCTGACCGAGGCGGAGGTGGAGGCGCTGCTGGCGGCACCGAATATCGAAGATCCCCTGGGCTTGCGCGACCGCGCCATGCTGGAGGTGCTGTATGCCAGCGGCCTGCGTGTGTCGGAGTTGGTGAGCCTGGAGATGTACCGGGTCAGCCTGCAGCAGGGCGTGGTGCGGATCCTGGGCAAGGGCAGCAAGGAGCGCCTGGTGCCGCTGGGCGAGGAGGCAGTGAGCTGGCTGGAACGCTATCTGGCGGAGGCGCGGCCGCTACTGGTGCAGGGACAGGCGAGCGCTGCGCTGTTTCCCACCCGGCGCGGCGAGGCCATGACGCGGCAGGCCTTCTGGTATCTGATCAAGCGCTATGCCCGCCAGGCGGGGATCACCTCTCACCTGTCGCCCCATACCCTGCGCCATGCCTTCGCCACCCACCTGCTCAACCATGGCGCCGATCTGCGCGTGGTGCAGATGCTGCTGGGACACAGCAGCCTGTCCACCACGCAGATCTACACCCATGTGGCGCGCGAGCGGCTGAAGGCACTGCATGCGCAGCATCATCCGCGTGGGTGATTGCGCTATGATGGAAAGAACTCAGGCAGGGCAGCAGGAGCCGGAAAGTGCAGGAAATTGAGCGCATCAAGGTCTACGTCAGCGACTTGAAGCCGGGCATGTATGTGGCCGAGCTGGACCGGCCGTGGCTGGGGACGCCGTTCCTGTTCCAGGGCTTCCCCATTACCAGTGAAGAACAGATCGCCCAATTGCGCGAGTGTTGCCAGCATGTGTTTGTCGACGTGACCCAGTCCATAGGTTGGGAGCCGGACATGCGGCTGCTGCGTCGTATGGATGACTATCTCCTGCTCGAACAGCCGGCGGATGACGAGCCGCAGGCGGTACAGCCACCGCGTTTCACCACTCAGCGAGTGAACCGGGAGAGTAATGTCAAGCCTGGTGGCAAGCAGGATACGACGGCCTTTCTCACCGTGCTGCAACGGGCCCGCGAAACCTACGGTCGCACCCATGAATACGTTACCCAAGTGCTGGAAGATGTGCGGCTGGGACGTGCGGTGGACCCGGTCGAGGCCAAGAAGGTGGTCAATGCCCTGGTCGATTCCATCATGACCAATGAAAGCGCCCTGGTCTGGCTTACCATGCTCAAGCATCGGGACGAATACACCTCTCAGCACAGTCTCAATGTTTGCATCATGAGCCTGGTGTTCGGGCGTCATCTGGGCTTGACCGAGCACGAGTTGCGCGATCTTGGTCACGGCGCACTGTTGCACGATATCGGCAAAATGAAGGTGCCGCTGACCATCCTGAACAAGATAGAGCGGCTGACCGATGACGAGATGGCGGAACTGAAACGCCATGCTGAGTATGGCTATGACATGCTGAGGCACAGTCAGCATATCAGCCCGCAGGCACTGGATATCATCCGCTCCCATCACGAACGGGTGGACGGTAGCGGCTATCCGCGCGGCCTCAAGGGCGATGAGATCAGCCGGTTTGCCATGATAGTTTCAGTGGTGGATGTCTACGATGCCATTACCTCGGATCGTGTCTATCACATGGGTATTTCTCCCCATGAGGCGCTGAACCTGATGTATGGATGGACACCGCACAGCTTTGTGCGCGATTTGATTGAAGCATTCATCAAGTGTCTGGGCATTTATCCCATCGGCAGCATCGTCGAGCTGGAAACCGGCGAGGTGGGTGTAGTGATGACCATGAACCTGGCGCAGCGCATGCGGCCCATCATTACCCTGGTGCTGGATACGGAAAAGAAGCCCTATCCGGTGCGCAAGCTGCTCAATCTTGCCCACTATGCCGATGACAGCTGGCCTTTGAACATTAAACGGATTCTGC
Source organism: Sulfurivermis sp. (assembly GCF_059410345.1). Taxonomy (NCBI): domain Bacteria; kingdom Pseudomonadati; phylum Pseudomonadota; class Gammaproteobacteria; order Thiohalomonadales; family Thiohalomonadaceae; genus Sulfurivermis; species Sulfurivermis sp. The sequence goes on from NZ_JBLJDO010000023.1 coordinate 27,355, forward strand.
AGTCCAACGCCTACGGGATCGATGTGCGCAGCCTGGTGCTCGAAGGCGCTGCCGAAGAAATGCCGGTTACCCAATAGGGTGGCCAAAGTACATTGTCTCTAGTGAGGAACCCATGCCGTCTTTCGATATAGTCTCTGAAATCGATAAACACGAACTGGCCAATGCCGTGGACCAGACCAACCGCGAAGTGGACAATCGCTTCGATTTCAAGGGTTCAGAGGCGAAGGTGGAACAGGAGTCCGAGGCCCTGGTGTTGCATGCGCAGAACGATTTCCAGATCAAGCAGATGAAGGAAATCCTCTATCAGCGCCTGGCCAAGCGCGGCATCGACATCAAGTGCATGCAGGAAGAGGACATCGAGACCGCCAACATGCGCTGCCGTCAGCGCATCAAGGTACGCCAGGGTATCGACAAGGACTTGGCCAAGGAGATCGTTCGCCGCATCAAGGACAGCAAGATGAAGGTGCAGGCCGCCGTGCAGGGCGAGCAGGTACGGGTTACCGGCAAGAAGCGTGATGACTTGCAGGAGGCCATAGCCCTGTTGCGCGGTGCCGAGCTGGACATGCCGCTGCAATTCACCAATTTTCGTGATTGATTACACAAAGGTATTGTCAATGTTGCGTTCCGCTCTTGTTGCTGTTGTTTCCCTGCTGCTCATTGCAGCGCCGCTGCATGCCGATGATGCCGCCACGGCGAATATCCGCGCCGCCGTCGATGGGCTGATGCCGGGCCAGAATCCGGATGCCATCGGTCCTTCGCCCATCCCCGGGCTGTATCAGATTGCCTATGGTCCGCGCCTGTTCTACATCTCGGCCGACGGCCGCCATCTGATCAGCGGCGACATGTTCGATCTGCAGCAGCAGACCAATCTGACCGAGGCCTGGCGCGGCAAGGCGCGGCTGGCCGCGCTGGATGCGGCCAAGGCGTCGATGATCATCTACCCCGCCAAGGGCAAGGCCAAGCACACCATTACCGTGTTCACCGATATCGACTGCACCTATTGCCGCAAGATGCACAGCGGCATGAAGGAGATGAACGATCTTGGCATCACCGTGCGCTATCTCGCCTTCCCCCGTGCCGGCATTCCCTCGCCGTCCTATGACAAGGTGGCGTCGGTGTGGTGCGCGAGCAGTCGCAACAAGGCGATGGACCTGGCCAAGAATGAGGAGAAGGTGAGTATTAACGTCTGCGCCAACAATCCGGTGGCCGAACACCTCGCCCTGGGACAGTCGCTCGGTGTCAGCGCCACGCCTACCCTGATACTGGAGGATGGCACGGTGGTTCCGGGCTACCTGCCGCCACAGCGGCTGGTGCAGGAACTGGATGCCATGCGTCTGGCGAAGAAATGAATAACGGGGCCGTATGGCCCCGTTTCTTTTTCGGCAAGGCGGCGTCTGTGTCTTGCGTCAGTGCATCGCTGTGAACATCAGGCGCCGGTAGCGGTTCACCAGTTCGCCCTGTCCGCCGAGCAGGTCGAATATCTGCAGCATGCCCTTGCGGCCGGCGTCGTCACCGTAGGCGCGATCACGCCGCACCAGTTCCAGCAGTTGTTCCAGCGCGCCTTCGAAGTCTCCCGCCAACACCAGTCGCGCGGCGAGTCGATGGCGGGCCTGGCTGTCCTTGGGGTTGGCGGCCAGCGTCTGCTGCAATGTTTCGATTTCGGGGGCGCCGGCAGCCGCCGTGGCAAAGGTAAGGCGGGCACGCAGCGCCTCGGCCTGGGGTGACAGGGCGAGGTCTGTCGGTAAGGCGGCAAGCAACTGGGTGGCCTCGTCGGTGTTGCCGGTGGCGGCGCGCAGTTCCGCCAGCATCAACTGGGCGCGGTGATCATTCGGCACCTCGCTCATCACCTGGCGCAGTATCGCCTCGGCCTGGGCGGCGTCGCCATTTTCCCAGGCCTGTTCGGCGGCGGCCAGATAGCGATCCGCCGGTTGTTCCATATGCTTGTCGATGAAGGCGCGTACCTGGGATTCGGGCAGGGCGCCGCTGAACTCGTCGACGATACGGCCGTCACGGATCAGCTTGACCGTCGGTACGCTGCGCACGGCGAACTGATTGGCCAGCGTCTGTTGCTGGTCGATGTTCACCTTGGCCAGCAGGAACCGGCCCTGATATTCCGCCGCCAGCTTTTCCACGATGGGTAGCAATGCCTTGCACGGCTGGCACCAGGCGGCCCAGAAGTCCACCAGTACCGGCACCTGCATGGATTGCTCCACCACGCTGGCGAAGTTGTCGGTGGTAACGTCGATGATGTATGCGTTGTCGCTCATGGATTGATTGGCCTATTCGACTGCCCGGGTTCGTCGGGTTGCTTATCTATGGCGTGATCATGCGATTTCAATACCGGCCTCGATGCTGGCGCCGGTGGCGGTGAACAGCAACAGCGGGCGCACCCGCTTGCCCGGCCACAACCGGCGCACGCCTGCGGCATAGTAGGCCATTTGGGATGCGTAGGGGGCGGCGAGGCTGGCGAGACGGCCATTTACCGCCTGACGGTGCGTCTTGTAATCGACGATGATCACCTCGTCGTCCAGCAGCACCAGGCGATCGATGAGGCCGTACACGGCGCAGCCCTTCTCACTGTACTGCAAGGGCACTTCGTTCCAGGCCTGGCGGTAACAGGCCGGATCGAACAGGGTACGAAACTGCGGTGCACTGTGCACGGCGGCCGCCTCCTGCCACCAGACGGTCAGCTCGACATCGTCGGGCTGGCGTTGCAGTTCCGTTGCCACCTGATGGCGCACCGCGGCGGCGGCACTGCCGTTACTGAGCAATTCCAGCATGCGGTGGATGGCGATGCCGCGCAGGCGGCCGTCCTCGTCGCCGCCGTCGTTGCCACGGGCATGCACGCTGCGGCTGGGAGCGATTTCCCGCGCCAGCGGTGTGACATCCAGTACCTCGCGCAGCCCAGGCGGAGGTGTGACCATGGTGGCGGCAACGGCTGTGGGCGTGACACCGGCGCGGCTCGGCATGGCATTGGAGATTATCGGTTCTTCCAGTACCTGTTGCAGGTCGCCGTACCAGCCCAGCTTGTCGCCCTTGTTGGGCTGGCAAGCGGAGATATACAGCAACTGGCGGGCGCGGGTCAGCGCCACGTAGAGCAGATTGGCCGCTTCGCGCCGCTCGGCGGCCTGCTCTTCCTCGAGCTGGGCGCGGGTAAAGGCGTCCAGTTGCTCTTTCTTGCCCACCAGCAACAGATGCTCGGGCGCTTCGGCCTCCGCCGGCCAGCCCACCTGTGCATGCCAGGGGCGGTCGTTGCCGCCGGTGGCGGCGGCGTCGGCAAGAAACACCACGCCCGCCTCCAGCCCCTTGGCGGCGTGGATGGTCATCAGCCGCACGCGATCGGTGGCGGCATCGCTGGGGGCCTCGTCCGGCGCCTCATCCTGTTCACGCATCTCACCCAGGCGAGCGAGGAAGCGGGTGAGGCTGGGATAGCGGCCGTGGTCGATCTCCAGCGCCAGTTCGAGGAAGCGGGTGAGATTGGCGCGCAGGCGCGGGCGCAGGTGCGCGGGGAAGGCCGCCTCGTAGCGGGCGATGACATTGCCTTCGCTGTAGACCTTGTCGAGCAGATCGTGGATCGGCAGGGCGCCGGCCAAGGCGTGCCAACGGCCCAGACAGTCGGCGGCCCGGCGCAGCGGCGTGCCGGGGGCGGCATCGGTATGTTGCAGGCGTTCGAACCAGGCGCCGCGCTGGCCTTGGGCGAGGGCTATCAATTCATCGTCGCTGCAGGCGAACAGGGGCGAGCGCAGCACCTGCGCCAGGGCGAGATTGTTGTAGGGGGCGATCAGCGTCTCCAGCAGCCGCACCATGTCGTCCACTTCCAGGCTGTCGAGCAGGGTGCCGCGGTCGGCGCCGAGATAGGGGATGCCGGCCTCGCGCAGCGCCTGTTCATAGGCGTGCACGTGACTGCGCTTGCGCACCAGCAGCATGACATCGCCGTAACGCAGAGGGCGGGCCGCCTGCGGCGGGCCGAGCAGGGTACCGGCATCCATCAGGGCGGTGAGGGTGGCGGCGATCTGCCGGCCCTCCTGCAGATGGCGTTCATCCTCCTGCACGCGGCGCGGTTCCGTCAGCGGATTGCGCAGGGTGTCGCGCGGCGGCAACGGGTCCGCCGCCACGCTTTCAATCAGCGGCAGCAGTTCCACGCGGCCCCACAGGGCCTGGTGATGGGTGTCGTGGGCGGCAAAGTCGTCCAGCACGCCGGCCAGCGGACCGGCGGCGCCGAAGACACGGTTGACGCATTCCATGACCGCCGGCGCCGAACGGTAGGACACGTGCAGCGGATAGGCGTCCGCGTCCAGGTGCTGCTGCAGCCAGTGGTGGGCGGTGTGAAATAGGCGCGGTTCGGCGCGGCGGAAGCGATAGATGGACTGCTTGCCGTCGCCCACCAGGAACACGCTGCGCTGGCGTTCGCTGGGGGCGGTCGCCGCCATCTCCTGCAACAGCGGCAGCAGCAGGCGCCACTGCGTCGGGTTGGTGTCCTGAAACTCGTCCACCAGCAGATGGTTGATGCGTTGGTCCAGCTTGTACTGCACCCAATGGGCGTTGTCGGCGGCGGTGAGCAGACGATAGGCGCGCCACTCCAGATCGGTGAAGTCGAGCAGGCGCTGTTCTTCCTTGATACGTTGGTAGTGCTCCAGCAAGCGGGTGCCGGCACGATACCAGGCGCCATGCAGGAGCAACGTCTGCTGGGCGGCAAGGGCATCGCGCACCTGAGCCAGCTGTGCGCACATCAAAGCGTGCAGTTCGAGAAAGCGCGTCTCGCCGGTGATGCCCATCTTTTGCGCCTGTACCTTGCTTTCCTTGCGGACACGCGGATCACCCTTTTGGGTCAGGAATACCGTCGTCAGTGCGGCGTGGCGCCGGTCGATATCGGCGTCGTCCGCCAGGATGACGGCAAACAGGGCAAGGTGCTCCTCGTTGGTCTTGGTGACGTGCAGCGCCAGCAAGTCGCGGAATTCGACCAGTTGGGCCAGGTTGTGCGGCGTGAATAGAACCGCGCGCGGGTCGGTGTCGGGATCCACCTGCAACTGCTGCCGCAGCCGCCCCAGGGCATGGCCGCAGGCATCGGCCTGACCGGTGGTGTAGGCCCACCAGTCGCTGCGGTGGTCGAAAAAACTGTCCAGGGCGGCGGTGACATTGCTCTGGCCGCCGCACAGCTCCAGCAGCAGCGCCAGGTCACGTGCCACCTGATCGTCGCTGGCCGTGGTGGCCTCGCTGATCAGTGCCTCCCAGGCGGCAGCGCGCAGCTCGCCATTCTTTTCGGTCAGCTCAAAGCCGGGCGGCACATCGGCTTCCAGCGGGAAGCGGCGCAACATCTCCTGACAGAAGGCGTGGAAGGTGGTGGTGCGCAGGGGGCGCGGCGCGTGCAGCAGTTCCTCGTACAGCGCGCGGGCGCGCGCCTGCGCCTCTGTCGTGGGTTCGACATGCATCTGGCGCAATTCATGGACCAGCGCATCGGCGTCCAGAGACGCCAGCCGCAGCAGGCGCTCGGCCAGGCGCATCTGCATCTCCGCCGCCGCCTTGCGCGTGAAGGTGATGGCCAGGATGGTGTCCGGCGCAGCGCCCTCGAACAGCAGGCGTGCCAGGCGCGTCACCAGCAGCCAGGTCTTGCCGGTGCCGGCGGAGGCCATGACGGTGGCGTTGACGGCGGGATCGCTGGGGTGGTGTGTCATGCGTCGGACATAGGCGTGATGGAGGGCAAAGCATACCACTGTCGGCGTGCCGTGTTTGGCGCTCCGTTATTTGTAGGAATTTTCTGAAAGCCGTGTCAGTGGCCGCGCGGGTGCGACGTGGTCACTGTATAGCGGTAAACCAGCGGGGGCGCTGCAAGTGATTGTTCAGGCGTCAGTTGCTGAAAAATATTCGTGCAACGCGCGCAAGGCAATGTGTGATTCTGTGAGCGGCATCGCGCTTGCCGGGGTGGGGTGCTCTGCTAGCATTACGCCCGTGCGTGGTGCAGGATGCAGTATGCATGGACCACAGGAGACCCTTCGCAAGGAAGTGAAGGCGGCAGGGAGCCACAAGTAGGGACACCCAGGGCGGCCGTAAGGCCGCCCTCATTTTTTTGTGCCGCAAAAACTGCCATGTGTCCTCACACCGATGGTGTGGCCACGTCCTCACACATGGCGCGCCGGCACACACCGGCCATGTCGCACCGCTGGCATGTCCGGCTGTCGCCCCAGGCGGGTAGCGGGCGGCCGGCGGTCATCTCAGTGTAGAGCGTGCGCAGGCGGTTGGCGTTGGCGTCGCGCAGCGCGGCCAGTGTCTCGCCGCTCAGGGTCGCCATGGCGGTGACTTTCTTGTCTTGCTGATCGAGCGCCACGTATTCCACCTGGGCCAGCGTCTCGTCGGTGAGCATGGCGTAGAAGGGTAGTTGCACCGCCTCACCCTGTTCCACGTCTTCCGTTTTCGGCACCGTGCCAGTCTTGTAATCGACGATGCCGCGTCCCTCAGGACCGTGGTCGAGACGATCGATGCGTCCCTTCAAGGCCAGCCCCGGCAGCCAGTCTTCGCGCCGCAGGGTGGCTTCCGCCTGTTCCACGCGCCAGCCCTGTTGTTCCCGCTCCAGTTCCCAATCGATATAGGCCGGGATGATCGCCTGCCAGCGCAACAGCCAGCCGCGGTGCAACAGGTTGCCGGCCACATCGTCGGCGAACACCTGTTCGGCGATGCGGCGCAGCAGCGCTTCCGCCTCGTCGCGGTTGGCGGCGGTGATGACGCGGCCGAAGGGGCCGGGCAGGCCGCGGATGCCGTGGTGAAAGGCCTGTAGCGTACGGTGCACACGCTCGCCGTAGTCGGCCTTTTCCAGCGCCTCGCGGATCGCCTCAGGTGCGGCCAGGCCAAGGCCGCGGGCGGCAAAGAACTGATAGGGGCAATCGATGAGCTGCTGATAGGCACTGGCGGATACGGTCTTGGGCAGCATGGCGGCGGGCAGTGCCGGTCGGGCCATGGTCACAGGGGGAGGCAGGGCGGTGGTATCGCAGCGGAACACCTCGCTGGCCGCGTCGTGCAGCCAGGCGGCCAGGACCGGGTCGGTCAGTTCGTCATCCCAGGCGAGACGGTGGAAGGCACGCAGAACCTCCACCCAGGGGCTGGGCAGGATGTCTTCGCCATCCTGCTGGCGGCGCAGGGTAAGCAGCACACGCGGCGCTGCCTCCAGCAGGCGGCGGAATAGGTGCAGGCGATCCTGACGCATTTCCTCGGTGGTGGGCAGCCCCAGCTCACGCCGCACCGCTTCATTGAAGAAGGGGGAGGGACTGGCGGCGCCGGGCAGGTATTCGCGCTCGGCGCCGGCGATGACGATGGCGTCGAAGCGGCCGAGGCGGCTTTGTTCCAGGCCCATCAGTTGCACCCGGCCGCCGCTCACCGGGGGGCGGAAGTTGTAGCGTTCCAGGGTGCGGCCGAGCCAGGCGCGGAACTCGCTCCAGGCCAGCGGTGGGGTGTCGTCCTCGATGGCCGCGGCCATGGCCTCCAGTTCCTGCAACAGACGCGCGCCGGCGGCATCCGCCGCAAAGCTGGCGGCCAGCCCGAGCCGGAGCAGGGTTTCGTGCAGGGCGCCGAACAGGCGGTCCGGACGTTGTGGACGCGCGGAGAGCAGGCGCAGCGGGTTGACGGCGTGGTCCAGGTGGTCGAGCAGGGCGGCAACGCGTTCCAGCTCCGGCGCCATCTCCGCCGGCAGCAGGCCCTGGCGCTCCCGCAGCTGGTGGCGGTAGCGCTCCAGGCCGCGGCCGATGTTGCCCTGCAATACCACGCCTTGCTCCAGGCGATAGACGTCGTTCAGGCGCGCCGCGCGCTCCTCGCCGGCGAAGACGAAGGGGGATTTGAGCAGGTCGAGCATGGCCTGGTAGGGAAAATCTTCCTCCACACATTGCAGCCAGCGCTCCAGGGTGGCGGCGGCGCTGGTGGTGGACAGGGCCCAGCCGGCGGCATCCTGCAAGGCTACGCCGGCTCGCTCCAGCAGGGCGCGCACGCGGCGGGCCAGGCGGCGGTTTTCGGTGACGATGGCCACGCTCTCGCAGCCCTCCAGCAGCCAGCGCCGCACCTGCAATTCCACGGCACGGGCCTCCTGTTCCGCGCCGTCGGCGGCGTACAACGCAAGACGCCCGCTCGCCGGCGAGACGGGATGCGCCACGGCAAAGGCGCGGGCGCGTTCGGCCAGGGGCACAGCCTGCGGATACAGCGCCTGTTCGAGCAGCGTGGCGTAGGGGGTCATATCCGTCGCATAGTCCCCGCCTTGCAGCGCGGTCCACAGCGGCGTGTCGGCGGCCAGAAACAGGTGTACCCGGCCCCGCTCCCGCAGGGTACGCAACCACTCGGTTTCGGCGCGGCTCAGGCGGCTGAAGCCGGCCAGGTAGAGTGGTCCGTCGCGCTTGTCGAGGCTGGCGCCGAGGCGCAGCAGGTGGGCGCTGGGGCGGTCGATGACATCGCGCGCCTCCATCTGGGCATGCCAGGCCTGCCACAGGGTGTGGACCACCTTCGCCTCCAGGGTGAGGGCGCCGAGGGCGCGGCTGTCCGGGCCGTAGCCGGCGATGAGGCGGCGGCGGAATTCCTCCAAGGTGGGCGGCAGACCGATGCGGTTCAGGGTCAGTTCGTCGAACAGGTCGAGCAGACTGTCGGCCAGGGACCACAGATTGCCGTGGCCGAACAGAGCGCGGTGTTCCCGCAAAGCCTCCACCAGCATCAGTTCGCGGCCGTGGTCGCTGATGACGGTGCGGGCCAGGGGCATGCCATCCAGCCACTCTGCCAGGGTGAGGATGCGTGGGCCGAGCAGGGCAGCGTGGCCGTGTGCGGCGGCGCCCTCCAGCAGCCGCCGGCGCAGGCGCGGCGCCGCCTCCGCATCGGGCAGCAGCACGGTCACTTCGCCAAGCAGGGGCAGGTGGCCGATGTGATCGGCGAGCAGATGCCCCGCCAATACCTCCAGGGTGTCGGCGGCGGGGGGCAGCGGGATGAGGGTGGCGGTCATGGCCGTCATGGTAACCCGTCGGCGCCGGAGGTTGTGATAACCTGTGCTGCCCAGTGTGGGTTTTGGCAATAAATGAAGCAGGGGCGAGCCATGACAAAAAGAATAAGCCGCGTGGTCGGCGTACTGCTGTTATGTGCGGCCGGCATGGTCCTGGCGGAATCGCGCCCGCTGACCATCGGGTTTGCCCAGGATACCCTGGCCAATGATTGGCGTATCGCCCAGGCGGAAGGGCTGAAGAGTGCCCTGAGTGCCTACCCGAACGTGAGTCTTACCGTGACTGATGGCCGCGGCGAGACCGCGCGGCAGATCCGCGACATCGAGGATCTGGTGCACCGCAAGGTGGATGTGCTCATCACCAGCCCGCGCGACGGCCGCGCCATGACGCCGGTATTGTCCGCTGCCTATCGTGCCGGCACCCCGGTGGTGCTGTTGACGCGGCGTATCGAATCGCAGGATTACACCAGCTTTATCGCGCCGGACGATGCCGCCATCGCCCGCAGTGCCGCCCGCTATATGGCAGCGCAGCTCAAGGGCAAGGGCAAGATACTCATGCTGCAGGGTGTGCCTACGGCGACCACCGCCATTGCCCGCACCGAGGCCTTTCTTGCCGAGCTGAAGAATCACCCCGGCGTTCAGGTCAGCGCCACCAAGGTGGGTAACTACCTGCGCGCCGACGCCATCCGCGCGGTGGAGGAGGCGATCCGGCAGGGTGTGGTCTTTGACGCCATCTACTCCCAGAGCGACAGCATGGCCGCCGGGGCGCGCATCGCCCTGCGCAAGGCCGGGATAGAGCCAGCCAAGCTGCTCATCGTCGGTATCGATTACATCGCCGAGGCGCGCGAGGCCATCCGCCGCGGCGAGCAGAGCGCCAGCTTTACCTATCCCACCTGCGCCGTCGAGGCGGCACAGGTGGCACTGGCCATCGGCCGCGGCGAAAAGGTGCCGAAGCACGTCGTAGTGGAATCCGTCATGGTAACGCGGGACAACGTCGAGCGGATTGAGCCGATCTTTTAGGAACCTTCATGGCCTACCTCTACGGCATCAAATTTCGCCTGCAGTTATTGCTGCTGTCCTCCATCGTTCTGGTACTGACGGTAGTTGGTATCGCGCTGTCGCATCTGATCGAGCAATTCCATCTCGACACCGCTCAGCAACAGTTTGCCAAGGTCTTTATGCTGGTGAACGAGGAACTGGCGCTGCGCGAGATGCATCTGCAGAACAACGCGCGCAGCCTGGTGCAGCGCGACGACCTGGTGGCGTCGGTGAGCATGATCCACCAGTACGCCGCGGTGGAGGATTACCAGCCGCTGATCTACGACGTGGAAAAGAAGCATCTGGCCGACATGTTGCGCAACCAGGCGCGCGCTGGCGATGTGGGGCAGCTTGCGGTGTATGACGGGCGTGGCACCCTGCTGGCCTTCTTCTCCGCGGCCGAGGCGCCGCTCAGTGGTTATGTGTCGTGGCAGGACGGTCTGCCGGTGGTTTACCTGCGCAGCGAGTCCGGTGACGGCTCCTGGCAGCGCGGCGAGCTGCCGCAGACGCTGGAGCTGGAGCGGGATGGCGACGACATGCCGCCGACCATGGCATATCGGCGCTGTCTGCGCGGCTTTGTGCAGGAAACGGTAGTGCCGGTACTGCGCGCCTATCCGGACGGCAGCGTGTTGACCGTGGGTGTGCTAACAGCCACCAACTTCATCCTGCAGGATTTCGCGGAAGCGATGCAGCAGAAGAGCGGTGTGGGGGTCGCCATTCTGTTCGATGACGGCTCTCGCCTGGGCGGATTGAATACGGTACTGGTCAAGCAGCTTGGTGTCGTCGCACCGCTGCGTGAGGCCGTCGACGGGGAAGTGGCGCTGACGCTTGAGCATGCCGATTACTACCTCGCAGCCCGTTTGCTGCCGCTGGAGCGTCAGGCCAAGGCGTATGTGGTTGCCGGTGTGGAAAAGGCTGTGGTGCAGGGCGAGATCCGCCGTACGCAAACGGTATTGCTGGTGGTGTTGCTGCTGTCGGCGCTGGTCATTGTTCCGGTTGGCGCCTGGGCAGCCAACCGCACTATTTCCCGTCCGGTCGATCACCTGGTGGAGGGGGCAGAGGCCATCGAGCGCGGCGACTATGCCCGCCGCGTCGAAGTGGTCAGCCGTGATGAACTGGGGCGGCTCGGCAACGCCTTCAACGGCATGGCTGGGGCAGTGCAGATCCGCGAGCAGGCGCTGCGCGACAGCGAGCGCCTGTACCGCCTGCTGGTGGACAACCTGCCGCAGCGCGTTTTCTTCAAGAATACCGAACTGGTCTACGTGTCCTGTAACCGTCAATACGCAAATGATCTGGGGATCACACAGGACGGTATCGCAGGCAAGACCGATTTCGATTTTCACCCGCGTGAACTGGCCGAAGGTTATCGCAGTATCGATCGCCAGGTAATTGCGAGCGGCGATATCGATGAGCGCGAAGAACCCTATTTTAAGGACGGACAGACACGTTACATCCACACGGTAAAATCGCCGCTGCGCGATGAGCAAGGCCAGACCATAGGTATTCTCGGCATCTTCTGGGACGTGACCGAGCAGCGCGAGATAGATATGCAGCTGCGTCAGGCCGCGGCGGTGTTCGAGAGTACCGCCGAGGGCGTGATGATCATCGGCGTCGACGGCCGTATCGCCACGGTCAACAACGCCTTCGTGGCGATCACCGGCTATACGCGGGACGAGGTCAAGGGCAAGACCATAGCCCTGCTGCATGCGGATGCCGCGGACGAGGCCTTGTTCAAGAATGTCTGGCCGCAGGTACATCAGTCCGGTCAGTGGCAGGGCGAGGCCCGTGCGCGCCGCAAGAACGGCGAGGCGTTTCCGCAGTGGATCACCGTGAGCGCGGTACACGACGAACGCGGTGCCGTGACCCATTATGTGCTGGTATTCACCGACATCACCGTGCTCAAGCGTTCGCAGCAACAACTGGACCATCTGGCGCACCACGACCCGCTCACCGATCTGCCCAACCGTGTGCTGTTCAACATGCGTCTGACCCATGCCCTGTCCCATGCGCGGCGCAACGGCCACCGTGTCGGTGTGCTGTTCCTCGATCTGGATCGCTTCAAGGATGTCAACGATACCCTCGGTCATCCGGTGGGCGATGTCCTGTTGCAGCAGGTGTCGCAACGCTTCCAGCAGCGCGTACGTGAGACGGATACCATCGCCCGCACCGGCGGCGATGAATTCATCGTCATCGCCGAGGAGGTGGCCTCATCCGGCGATCTGGCACAGGTGGCGCAAAAACTGCTCGACGTATTCCAGGAGACCTTCCGTGTCGGCGGCGCCGACATCCACCTCGGCGCCAGCATCGGCATCAGCTTGTTCCCCGACGATGGCGACGACGCCGAAACCCTGGTCAAAAACGCCGATATCGCCATGTATCGGGCCAAGGAGCGGGGCCGCAACAACTATCAGTTCTATACGGCTGCTCTCACGGCCAACGCCGTGGAGCGGTTCCAGATGGAGGCGGCATTGCGGCAGGCGCTGGAACGTGATGAGCTGGTGCTGTATTACCAGCCCAAGGTCAGCCTGGCCGACGGCAAGCCGTATGCCACCGAGGCGCTACTGCGTTGGCGTCATCCGGATTTGGGTCTGGTGGCGCCAGATCGTTTCATCACCCTGGCGGAGGAAACCGGCCTGATTCAGCCCATCGGCGTGTGGGTGTTGCGCACGGCCTGCCAGCAGATGAAGCAATGGCTGGACATGGGGTTGCAACTGGAGCATGTGGCGGTCAATCTGTCCGGTATGCAAATCATGCGCGGCGGCATCGTCACCACAGTCTGGGAAGTGCTGCAGGAAACCGGCCTGGCGCCGCAATACCTCGAGCTGGAAATCACCGAAAGCGTGGTCATGGAGCATGCGGAGGAAACCATCCGTGTGCTGGACGAGTTGCGCGCCCTCGGCGTCACCCTGGCCATCGACGACTTTGGTACCGGCTATTCCTCGCTCAGTTATCTCAAGCGTTTTCCCATTGATACCCTCAAGGTCGATCGCTCTTTCGTGCGCGATATCCCCGATGACATCAACGATGCCGCGATCATTCGCGCCGTCATCGCCCTGGGCCGCAGCCTGCAACTGGACATCGTTGCGGAAGGTGTGGAAACCGCCGAGCAGCAGGCCTTTCTGTTGCAGGAGGGGTGCGCCACTGCACAGGGGTATCTGTTCAGCAAGCCGGTGCCTGCCCACTGGATCACCGAGAGCCTACAGAAGAAGGGCTAAGTAAACTCTGAATAAGTTCAGGGCTTCCGAATTCGGGACACCTCTATGTGGGATGGGACGAGCGCCGTGTGGCGCGGCGTGTCTCAATGGAAGTCGCGTGACTCCGTCGGCAACTCTCCGAGCCAGGCGCTGCGATCGATGAGGCGCCCGGTAACGAGGTGTATCACGCCGCTTTCCTTTTGCAGCCGGCCGCGCACCTCCAGCAGGCGCCCCTGCAACACTTCGCGCCGATAGCGTTCCACGCGATCCTTCCACACAATGATGTTGGCCACGCCGGTCTCATCCTCCAGGGTGAGAAACACCGTGCCGCCGGCACCGGGGTGCTGGCGTGTGGTCACCAGGCCGGTGAGACGTACATGGCGGCCGTCATCGAGCACGCCGAGCTGCTGGGCCGTTACGTTGCCGCCGCGGCGCAGGCGTTCGCGCAGCAGGGCCAGGGGGTGGCGGCCGAGAGTGAGGCCCGTGCTGGCGTAATCGGCGATCAGATCCTCCGCCTCGCTGGGGGCGCGCAATCGTGGCTGCGCTTCGGCGAACTCCAGTTGTTCAAACAGCGGTAACGACGGTTCGCTGCCCAGTGCCTGCCAGCGTGCCTGGCGCCGGTGCCCGGCGAGGGTGGCGAGCGCGCCGGCGGCGGCCAGGGCGTCCACATCGCGCCGCTCCAGTCGGGCACGCTGCACCAGATCGGGCACGGAACTGAAGCGGCGCTGGTTACGCGCCGCGACGAGGCGCGCGGCAGCGTCGGCGGAAAGCCCCTTCACCATGCGCAGGCCGAGGCGCAGGGTAAGCCCCCCCTCCCGGCCTCCCCCCCAGTCGTGGGGGAGGGGCTTGGCCCCCTCCCCGCCAGGCGGGGAGGGGCGGGGTGGGGGACTTCGACGGGCACCATTCCCATCTCCGCCATGATCGGAGAGAGACACGGCCCCCTCCCTGCCTCCCCCCCAGTCGTGGGGGAGGGGCTTGGCCCCCTCCCCGCCAGGCGGGGAGGGCAGGGGTGGGGGGCTTCGACGGGCACCATCCCCATCTCCGCCATGATCGGAGAGGAAAACAGCCCCCTCCCGGCCTTCCTCATTATCGTGGGGGATGGGGTTGTCACTCCCTCCCCCTGCAAGGGGGAGGGACGGGGAGGGGGAGGGCGGTTCCAGCGAGCAGTCCCACGCGCTATGCAGCACATCCACCGGTTGCACCTCGACACCATGGCGGCGCACGTCCTGTACGATCTGTGACGGCGCATAAAACCCCATCGGCTGGCTGTTGAGCAGGGCGCAGGCAAAGGCCGCCGGTTCGTGGCACTTGAGCCAGGCGGAGACGTAGGCGAGCAGGGCGAAGCTCGCGCTGTGCGACTCGGGGAAGCCGTATTCGCCGAAACCGAGGATCTGCTGGTAGATGCGCTCGGCGAATTCATCGCTGTAACCGCGTTCATGCATGCCTTGCTTTAGCTTGCGCTCGAACGGCTCCAAGCCGCCCTTGCGCTTCCACGCCGCCATGGCGCGGCGCAGGCCGTCGGCCTCGCCGGCGGTAAAGCCCGCCGCCACCATCGCCAGCTTGATCACCTGCTCCTGAAAGATCGGCACGCCCAGCGTGCGTTCCAGCACGCCGCGCACCTCTGCATTGGGATAACTCACCGGCTCCAGCCCCTGGCGCCGGCGCAGATAGGGATGCACCATGTCGCCCTGAATGGGGCCGGGCCGGACGATGGCCACCTCGATCACCAGGTCGTAGAAACAGGCCGGCTTCAGCCGTGGCAGCATGCTCATCTGCGCGCGTGACTCGATCTGGAACACGCCGAGGGTATCGGCCTGCTGAATCATCGCGTAGGTGGCCGGGTCTTCAGCGGGAATGTCGGCCAGCGTGAGGCAGCGGCCGCGGTGTTGTGCCAACAGGTCGAGGCAGCGGCGCAGCGCCGACAGCATGCCCAGCGCCAGCACATCCACCTTGAGCAGGCCCAGGGCCTCCAGATCGTCCTTGTCCCACTGGATCACCGTGCGGTTTTCCATGGCAGCGTTCTCGATGGGCACTAACTGCGCCAGCGGTCCACGGCTGATGACGAAGCCGCCCACATGCTGCGACAGGTGGCGCGGAAAGCCGCGCAGCTCGTTGGCCAGATGCAGTACCTGCTGCACCAGTGCGCTGTCCGGGTCCAACCCCGCCTCGCGCACCCGTTCAGGCGGGATGCCGCGATCCCACCAGGCCAGCACTGCGGTCAGCCGGTCGATCTGATCCAGCGACAGCCCCAATGCCTTGCCCACGTCGCGCAGCGCGCTGCGGCGGCGATAGGTGATCACCGTCGCCGCCAGGGCGGCGCGCTCGCGGCCGTAGCGCTGGTAGATGTACTGGATAACTTCCTCGCGCCGTTCGTGTTCGAAGTCCACGTCGATGTCTGGCGGTTCGTCGCGTTCCTTGGAGATGAAGCGCTCGAACAGCATCTCCGCGCGCGATGGATCGACGGCGGTGATGCCCAGGCAATAACACACCGCAGAATTGGCCGCCGAGCCGCGTCCCTGGCACAGAATGCCGCGGCTGCGCGCAAAGCGCACGATGTCGTGCACGGTCAGAAAGAAGGGTTCGTAGTGCATGGCGGAAATGATCTCCAGCTCATGCTCCACCAGGCCGATCACCTTCTGCGGCACGTCGTTCGGCCAACGGCCGTGCATGCCCGCATAGGTGAGGCGGCGCAGATAGGCCGCCGCCGACTCGCCCGGCGGCACGTCATCCTCGGGATACTCGTAACGCAACTCATCAAGGGAGAAGGTGCAGCGCGCGGCGATGCGCAGCGTCTCCGCCAGCCACTCGGGCCGGTACAGCCGCGCCAGATCATCCAGCGGACGCAAATACCGCTCGCCGTTGGGATACAGGGCGAAACCCGCCGCGGCCAGCGTGGTGCCGAGGCGGATCGCCGTCAGCGTGTCCTGCACCGGCCGGCGCGCGCGGTCGTGCATGTGCACGTCGCCCGCCGCCACCAGCGGCAGGCCGCTCGCTTGCGACAAATGCTCCAGCTGTTCCAGGTGCTCGCGGTCCTGTGCGCCACGGTGCAACTCCACGGCGATCCAGGCGCGTTCGGGAAAGGTGTGCGCCAGCCACTGCGCCGTAATCAGCGCCCCCTCCCGGCCTCCCCCACGGTCGTGGGGGAGGGGACATTCCCGCTCCTCAGGAGGGGGCGGATCACAAAGAGAACATTCTCTCTCCCTGTCAGGGGGAGGATCACAATGAGAACATTCCCTCCCCCTGCCAGGGGGAGGATCACAAAGAGAACATTCCCTCCCCCTGGCAGGGGGAGGGTTAGGGAGGGGGCTGGCATACTCCGGCACCCACAACACCAGGCACCCGGGCATACCATCCGTCAGATCGTCCCGACTCAGCGCATATTCCCCCTTGGCACTGCGCCGCCGCGCCGTGGTGATCAGTTGGGATAGATGACCATATCCCTCCCGGTTCATCGCCAGCAGCACCAGCTTCATGCCGTCACCAAAACGCAGCTCGCTGCCGATGATCAGCTTCAGCCCCTGCGCCTTGGCCACCACATGCGCCCGCACCACGCCGGCCAGCGAACATTCGTCGGTGATCGCCAGCGCCGCATAGCCCAGCTCGACGGCACGCGCCACCAACTCCTCCGCATGCGAGGCGCCGCGCAGAAAGGTGAAATTGCTCAGACAGTGGAGTTCGGCGTAGGAATGCGACATAAGAAAATGGAAATTGTAGGAGTCCGCTCTGCGGGCGAATGGCATCGGCAGTACCCCGCCCCTTATTCTCCTCCCCCACGACAGTGGGGGAGGTCGGGAGGGGGCAATCGGAGCCCATGCGCAGGAGCCCTCTCCGAGGGCGAATTATCTTGTAGGAGCCGAGTCTTCTCGGCGAACAGCGCTGGGGCAAGCGTCTATTCACCGACGGAATGTTCGCCCACGGAGTGGGCTCCTACGCCCCTACATGAACATCAATCCTCCTCCCGCAGGAGCCCGCTCCTCCGGGCGAGCACCGCCGATCCCGCTTCCCACCCCCAACGAGTCCAGCGGGCTGAACACCCCCTGGCCACCCTTGCCCAAAACATGGGTGTAGATCATCGTGGTCTTCACATCGTTGTGGCCGAGTAGTTCCTGGATGGTGCGGATGTCATGACCGGCAGCAAGAAGATGAGTGGCAAACGAATGGCGAAAACTGTGACAGGAAACCTGCTTGTTCAAACCCGAGTCACGCACGGCCTGTTTCACCGCACGCTGAATGACCGAGTCATCGACATGATGACGCTTGGTACGGTCAGAGTACGGATCGCGGCTGGTCTGAGAAGAGGGGAACAGATACCACCAGCCAAGTTCACGCGCGGCATTGGGGTATTTCCGTTCCAGCGCGAACGGCAGCGATGTTTCACCCAGCCCATCGGCCAGATCGGCGGCGTGAACGCGCTTCACCTCTTCAATCTGTTGCCTGATGGCAGAGATCAGGCTGTCCGGCAGGGGAACGGAGCGGTCCTTCTGTCCCTTGCCGTCACGCACCCGGATTTGGTGAAAGCCAAACTCGATATCCATTATCCGCAAGCGCAGACACTCCATTACGCGCATGCCGGTACCGTACATCAACGCCGCCATCAACCACTCGCGCCCCGCTAGGCGCTGCAGGATGGCCGCCACCTCATCCCGCGTCATCACGGTCGGTAAACGCACCGGCCGCTTGGCCCGCACCACGCCCTGAATCATCCCCACCTCCCGTTCCAGCACTTGCTTGTAAAGAAACAACAGCGCATTCAAGGCCTGATTCTGCGTGGAGGCCGAGACCCGCCGCTCCACGGCCAGATGGGAAAGAAAGGCGGCAATCTCGGTCTCCCCCATCTCTTGCGGGTGCCGCTTGTCATGAAAGTAAATGAAACGGCGCGCCCAGTGCAGATAGGCCTTTTCCGTCTGGTAACTGTAATGACGGGTACGAATCGCATCCCGCAGTCGGTCAAGCAGGCGCCCCTTGGGCGGTTCCTTCGCTGGCTGTTCCATGCCATAAACTCCTGTGGTGGTTAAAATACGATAGATGTATAAATATACATATGCAATGGAGGTTTGCAACATATCAGCCGGCACATGCTGTCGGGGCGTGTGTAACTATTTGTTGTTACGCGAAAAATGGTTGGAGTGATGTCGCGGGTATGTTGTGTTATCGCGCAGGGCAGGGGGCATATTTTGTTATCCCGGCAAATCGCGGTATATTCGCCCTACCCGCATTCCTTCGGATGGAGCCAACCACCTGTTCACAAAGGTGATTTTATGAAATGGAGTAATTCAGTCAGGCAATTATCTGTCAATACGTCGTTTAATCATCGTT
>NZ_JBLJDO010000005.1:0-120000 GCF_059410345.1 Sulfurivermis sp.
AAGAGGTTTCCGCAATCGGGAGCGCTTCCGCAATGCGATTTATTTCCATCTCGGCGGCCTTGACCTATACCCCGCTCAGGTGGGAAAGCGGTGATTCAACCCACTCGAATGAGTGATGACCCATTTTTATAAAACTTGCATCGCCCTGCTCCAACAACTGAGTCACCACATTACGCTGCTCCAGCGTCAGCGGCTGTTCGCGCAGATCAGCCCCCAAGGGACGAAGGTTATTTACCTCCTGATAGATGCGGAAGCGCTGTGTACTTGGCAGGGCCAGCGGTGCGCGTTCCTCATCCGGGAGCAAGGTACAGCGGCCGGGCTTGACGGGCTTTAGTGGCCGTTGATGCAGCAAAATATCCTTGAGTTCAGTTCGTGCCGCATCATTGAATAGTGCAGGACTCAGACTACGCTGCTTTTCCCAAAGCGTGTCGAACTCATGTTCAATCATCGCGCGGTCAGCGTAAAAGTCGTATGCCTTGTCCTTTTGGGTTCTCCCCCGAAGCCTGGCGCGTACGCTAAGACGGGCTTCGTGGCGCCTGGCGAGCCATTCCCCCAGGGTCTGGCAATTCTCTTGTTGTAATTTTTCGTGCAGCTCTTTGATGGCCTTTTTGAGCGCGCCGCTGTCATTGTCCTTCTTGTCGGTCTTGCGATTACTCAAAAATCCACGACGCTGGTTGATGTGAAACAGCGCACGGGCGAATTCTGGGCCGGTCAGTGCTTCATACAACCCCTTTTTGCGCAGGGCATAGGGATCGAGAAGCGCCAGTTCCTTGCGGGCTTTCGCATCCTGCGGGAAAAATCCTAGGCGAATCAGCGCGGCCAGCATTCGTGCTTTGCGTTTCAGCAGTCGGTCACGGCGGCGACGCATCTGGCGCGCCAGCCGACGGGTAACGGCTAGCGAAGTGCCATCCTTGGGGTTTCGCCCATCGGAGAAAATCCTGACCCCCATGCGAATAACCGCTACAGGCTCATCTGCGGGATTCAATCGAATCAAACACCAACCTATGGACGTTGACCCTAGGTCCAGCCCGAGCCGATAGCGCATTTTTGGCAGCATGTTGTCCTCCTTGTTGACTAGTGTTATGGCGCGCGTATATCCTCGGATCTGTTTAGATCATCGGGATATGCGCTCTGTCCGCTAACAAGCTGAGAGATGCACCAAATGCGAGGCCGCTATATGCGGCCTCTTTTCATTCTGTGAGACCTACTCCCTCTGCCGCTCAGGTCTGAAGTTACCGTGTTCAGCCAGATGATGGAATAGGCCATGTCGCCACGACTCCGCCCGCGCCTCCATTTCACCCAGTGGGCTACCGCCCCCCACTACTGGTAAACTGTCGGTCCTTTTCTTACCTATTTTCCATCATGACCCTGGCCATCTTCGATCTGGACAACACCCTGCTCGGCGGCGACAGCGACCACCTGTGGGGCCGCTTCCTGGTGGAACAGGGCATCGTCGACGGTGAGTTTTACGAACGCGAGAACAACCGTTTCTATGAGGAGTACAAGGCCGGTACCCTGGATATCCGCGCCTACCAGCGCTTCGCCCTGGCGCCCCTGGTGGGCCAGGCGCCGGAGACCCTGGCGGCCTGGCACCGCCGTTATATGGAGGAGAAGATCGGCGCCATCCTGCTGCCGGCCTCGCGCTACCTGCTGGACTGGCACCGCAGCCAGGGCCATGTGCCGCTGATCATCACCGCCACCAACCGCTTCATCACCGAGCCCATCGTCGCAGCCCTGGGGGTGGAGTACTTCCTCGCCACCGAACCGGAGGTTGTGCACGGCCGCTATACCGGAGATATCACCGGCATCCCCACCTTCCAGCGCGGCAAGGTGGAGCGGCTGGCGCAATGGCTGAACGAGACCGGCTACAACCTGGCCGGGGCCTGGTTCTACAGCGACTCCCACAACGACCTGCCGCTGCTGGAACAGGTGGATAACCCGGTGGCGGTGGACCCGGACGACACCCTGCGCAGCCACGCCGAGGCCAAGGGCTGGGACATCATCACCCTGCGCCGGGGCGAGCGGCCGATGCCGCTTTCAGGGGACGAGATACGGGGGACGGGAGAGCAAGACAACGAGGCTTGATTTTCGTACCGTATCCCTCCGCCCCGCACCGGCTGGCACCGTCCGCCCCACGCAGGCACAATGGCCGGACAACTAGAACGATTCCCAGGCGCCATGCACCGTTTTTCCTTCCCCATCGTCGCCACCATCAGCAGCACCCTGCTGGTGTTGATCTTTGCCCTCATCGGCATGCTGTTCTGGCAGCATGACCGGCGCGAGCTGGAGCACAACCTGGCGCAGGAGTCGGCGGCGCTGCGCACCACCTTCGAGGTGGCGCTGTCCGACCTGGAACAGCAGATGCTGACCCTGGCCACCATGGTGGCGGCCGACCCGCAGGTGCAGGCATTGTTCTATCGCGGCAAGCAGGCATTGGCGGCTGAAGGCGGCGGTCCCGGCGGGCCACGCACCGCACAATTACGTGAAGCCCTCTATGATCAGGTGGCGCCGGCCTGGATTGACATGCAGCAGCAATTCGGCCTGCGTCAACTGCATTTTCAGTTCGGCCCCGGCGCCCTGTCCTATCTGCGCGTGCACACGCCAGAAAAATACGGCGACCGCATGGATGGCCTGCGCCACATCATCGAGGATGTCAACCGCGACCAGCAGCCGCGCACCGGCTTCGAGACCGGCCGCATCTATTCCGGCGTGCGCGGCGTGGTGCCGGTGTGGCACGAGGCCGACGGCGCGCGCGAATACATCGGCGCCCTGGAGGCGGGCACCTCCTTCGAAACCCAACTCGCCCGCCTCGACCAACAGTTCGGCGCCGGCTTCGCCATCCTGCTCAAGCAACAGCACGTGGAAGAAGCCGTATGGGATCAATACCGCCCGCTGAGCGGCCCGCGCGCCGAACAGGGCTGCGGCTGCTATCTGGAGGCGGCATCGCGCGATGAAGTGAAAAGCTGGATGAATGAAACCGTCCTGCCGCGCCTGCAAGACAGCGAAACACTGTCCCGTCTGCTGTCCTGGCAGGGCAAGACCTGGCACCTTACCCGCTTCCCCCTACGCGACTACCAGGGCAAGGTGGACCCGGCGCGGGCCGCGGTGGGTTCGGTTCTGGTGTGGCGCGACAAGACCGCGGTGCTCGCTACCTGGCAACGCCACCAGCGCTTTACCCAGTTCGCCCTGTTCGCCGCCTATCTGATCACCCAGGCCCTGCTCGTCTGGCTGCTGCGCACCACCCGCCGTGGTCTGTTGCAGCGCATCGACGATGCCACTGCCGCCCTCGGCGCGGCTCGCGAACAGTTGGACCTCGCGCTGCGCGGCGCCGACCTCGGCCTGTGGGACTGGCACATTCCCAGCGGCAAGGTCACCTTCAACCAGCGCTGGGCGGAGATGCTGGGCTACCGGCTGGATGAAATCGAACCCCATGTGTCGAGCTGGGAAAGACTGGTGCATCCCGACGACATACCGACCATCAACGCCGCCCTGGAACCGCACCTGAAGGGTGAAACGCCGCACTACGAATCAGAACACCGTATGCGGCACAAGGATGGCCACTGGATTTGGATATTGGACCGCGGCAAAGTGATGGAGCGTGCTGCCGATGGTACGCCGCTGCGCGCCGTCGGCACCCATCTCGATGTCAGTGAACGCAAGACGGCTGAAATGCGCCTGCGTGAAAACGAGGCCGTGCTGCAGCGCGCGCAGGCCGTGAGCCATGTGGGCAGCTGGGAATTGGATGTACCGACCCAGCGCCTCGACTGGTCGGCGGAAACCTACCGCATCTTCGGCCTCGCCCCCGATACCGCCCCCGACTACGCGATGTTCCTGTCGCTCATTCATCCCGATGACCGCGGCCATGTGGATGCGGCCTGGCAGGCCGCCCTGCGCGGAGCACCCTATGACATCGAGCACCGCATCGTGGTCAATGGAGAAATCCGCTGGGTGCGCGAAATGGCCGAGCTGACGGTCGACGAGGCCGGCGCACTGCTCTCCGCCTTGGGCACGGTGCAGGACATCACCGATCTCAAACGTATGGAGCTGGAGCTGCGTGCCAGTGAAGAGCGTTACCGCACCACCTTTGCCGCCGTCGAGGACGGCCTATGGGAATGGGATGTGCCGGCCAATCATGTCACCTGGGACGAACGCAGTTATCGCATGCTCGGCTACGAACCCAATGCATTCGCGGTCACCTTCGAAACCTGGCTGAGTCTGATCCATCCCGATGACGTGCAGAGCGCGCGGACAGAAGTACAAACACAGTTGGCCCGTGGCGCAACCTTTAGCACCGACTATCGCTACCGCTGTGCCGACGGCAGCTGGCTCTGGGTGCAGGGCCGTGGCAAGGTGGTGGAGTGGAAGAACGGCGAGCAGATACGGGTAGTCGGCACGCACACCGACATCTCCGTGCGCAAGAAGGCGGAAGAGGCCCTGCACGCCACCCATGCCCGTCTGGCCACGGTCATCGAAAGCTTCCACGGCGCCATCCTGCTGGAGGATGAGACCCGCCACATCGCGCTGGTCAATCAAACCTTCTGCGATATGTTCGCCATCCCTGTTGCCCCGGAGGCGCTCATCGGCAGCGACTGCGCCAGCAGTGCCGAACAGGTCAAGGCCCTGTTTGCGCAACCGGAACGCTTCGTGCAGCGCATAACCGAGGCGGTGACACGGAGAGAGGCCGTGATCGGCGAGGAGATCAATATGGCCGACGGCCGCGCCCTGGAGCGCGACTATCTGCCCATCGTCAGCGGCGAGACCTTCCTCGGCCATCTGTGGCTGTACCGCGACATCACCGAACGCAAGGAGCGCGAGCTGGAGCTGCGCCGCCTCGCCACCACCGACATCCTCACCGGCCTGCCCAACCGCCGTCACTTCCTCGAGCGCCTGGAACAGGAGCTGGCCCGCTTCCACCGTTTCGGCAAACCTACCGCCCTGCTGATGATCGACATCGATCACTTCAAGCAGGTCAACGACAATTACGGCCATGCCATGGGCGATGCGGTGTTGCGCCACTTCGCCGACCTCACCCTCGGCAGCCTGCGCAAGCTGGACCTGGCCGGCCGTCTCGGCGGCGAGGAATTCGCGGTGCTGCTGCCCGGCGCCGATGCGGATGGCGCCCATCTCTTCGCCGAGCGCCTGCGCCAGAAAGTGGAAAGCCATCCCTGCCTCTCCGCCGCCCACGACGTGGCCATCACCGTGAGCATCGGCCTCACCCTGTTCATCGACACCGACGTGGGCGCCGATCTGCCCCTGGCCCGTGCCGATGCCGCCCTCTACCGCGCCAAGCAGAACGGGCGCAACCGGGTGGAAATAGGCTAACTGCCCCTGCCATGCGCCTCGCCCTGCTCCCCCTGCTCCTGCTACTGACGCTGGCCTGCTTTGCCGTCGGCCTCAGCAGTGGCAGCGTAGCGGTACCGCTGAGCGAAATCATGTCGGCACTGTGGGGGAGCGACACGCTGCACAGCACGGTGATCCTGGAACTGCGTCTGCCGCGCCTGCTCGCCGCCTTTGCCGTGGGCGGACTGCTCGCCGTGGCCGGTGCGCTGTTGCAGGTGCTGCTGCGCAATCCGCTGGCCGACCCTTACATACTCGGCATCTCCGGCGGCGCCGCAGTGGCGGCCTTGCTCGCCATGCTGGCCGGCCTCGGCGGCTGGTGGGTAAGCGGCAGCGCCCTGTTCGGTGCGCTCGGTTCCATGCTGCTGGTGTTCGGCCTGGCGCACAGTGCCGGCAGCTGGACGCCGACACGGCTGCTGCTCACCGGCGTGGTGGTGGCTGCCGCCTGGGGCGCGCTGATCAGCTTCCTGCTGGCGGTGGCGCCGGAACACAATCTGCGCGGCATGCTGTTCTGGCTGATGGGTGATCTGTCCCACGGCGGCGAGTGGCACGCACCGCTGGCGCTGCTCATCGTCGGCCTGCTTCTGCTGTTGCCCTACGCGCGCGAACTGAACCTGCTGGCGCGCGGCGAGATCACCGCCGGCAGCCTCGGTGTCCACGTCGGCCGCCTGCGACTGATTATTTATTTCGCCGCCTCGCTGCTCACCGCTGCCGCCGTCACCACCGCCGGCAGCGTCGGCTTCGTCGGCCTCATCGTGCCGCACATGCTGCGCCTCATCGCCGGTTCCGATCATCGCCTGCTGCTGCCCGCCAGCGCTCTGCTCGGCGGCAGCTTGCTGATGCTGGCCGACACCTTGGCGCGCAGCCTCATCGCTCCGCAACAACTGCCGGTGGGCGTGCTCACTGCACTCATCGGCGCGCCGGTATTTCTCTATCTGCTGCACCGCGAGGCGCGGCACTGATGGAACTGCTGCGCGCCACCTCGATCGACATCGACCTCGCCGGCCGCACGCTGCTGCGCGACCTCAACCTGGCTGTGCATACCAGCCAGTGCTGGGCCCTGCTCGGCGCCAACGGCACCGGCAAGACCACCTTGCTGCACACCCTGGCCGGACTGCGCCCACCGCAGGGAGGCAGCCTGTGGCTGCAGGGCGCAGCGCTGGCACGTCTGCCGCGCCGTGTCGTCGCGCAGCGCCTCGGCCTGTTGCCGCAGGACAGCAACGACAGCTTCCCCGCCAGCGTGCTGGAAACCGCCCTCATCGGCCGCCATCCGCATCTCGGCCGCTGGCACAATGAAGGCGCAGACGATGTGGCCCTGGCCCGTCAGGCCCTGGCCCAGGTGGATCTGGCCGGCTATGAGTCCCGCCCCTGTCACACCCTGTCCGGCGGTGAGCGCCGCCGCCTCGCCCTCGCCACCCTGCTCACCCAGGCGCCGCCGCTGATGCTGCTGGACGAACCCACCAATCATCTCGACCTCAGCCACCAGATCGGCGCCCTGCAACACCTGCGCCATCTGGCCGACAGCGCGGGCCGTGCCGTAGTGATGGCCCTGCACGACATCAACCTGGCGGCCCGTTACTGCGACCATGCCCTGCTGCTGTTTGGCGATGGCACCTGGCAGGCCGGTTCCACCGCAGAGCTGTTCACCGAAACCACGCTGTCGCGTCTCTACGGCCATCCGATCCAGGCCTGCAACGCCCCCAACGGACACAACGCCTTCCTCCCTGCCTGAATCACTGTCTACTCCCCGGCGGTTTCGGGTACAGTGTCCAGAGGGGGCGATGGAGATGCACCGTTGGGAAGCGAAGGTCTACGCGAAATTCTTGCTGCTGGCGCTGGCGCTGGTGATGCTGGTCGCCACCTTGCAAACTCTGTTCTTCGTCGGCCAGCCCGACTGGCGCTTCTTCCTCATGCCCGCCTTCGTCGCCAGCCTGTTCGGTGTGGTCCTCGGCCACGTGGCGGTCCTCAAGCGCCGGCTCGAAAAGGCGACCACGCTGCAGGAGGCGCAGATCGCGGAACGGACCTGGAAGCTCTCGCTGCAGAACACCACCCTCGATGCCATCAACCGGCGCCTGCCGTTGGTGGAAATCCTCGATACCCTGGCACGCCGCCTCGAACACAGACATCCGGAGCGGTTGTGCGCCATCCTGTTGCAGGAGTATGACGGCCGCCACCTGCTGCCGGGGGCCGCGCCACGTCTGTCGCCCCACGCCTTGCGCGGCTTATATGACGCGAACCTGTTTGAAGACCGCACCCTGGCGGAGTTCCTGTCTGTACCGCGCATGGCGCAGGACATGCAGGCCGAGGACTTGCCGCAGGCGTTGCGTGATTTCGGCGTGCGCGCCGAATTGGCCTCTTTCTGGACCCACCCGCTGTGGGACCACACGGGGCAGGCACTGGGCCTGTTCATCCTTGGCCATCGCCATGGCGGTGCGCTGACCGGTGAAGAGCAGGACCACTTCGATACCGCCGTCCGCCTTGCCCTGCTCGCCATCGAACACAATCGCTACAACGAAGAGCTTGTGGGCCTCAACGAACGCCTCACCGCCCTGGTGGAAGCGATCCCCGACGCCATCTTCTTCAAGGACGGTGCCGGCCGCTGGCTAGTCACCAACGCCGCTGCCCAACGCCTGTTCCGCCTGCATGAGTTCGCCTGGCAGGGCCATACCGATGCCGAAATGGCCGAGCAGCGCCCCGCCTTCCGCGAGGCCCATCTGTCCTGTCTTGCCGACGACGAAACGGCCTGGCTCAGGGGCGAACTCACCCTGTTCGAGGAGCAGGTACCGGAGGAAGACGGCCGGCACCAGTTCGAGGTGCGCAAGATGCCGCTGTTCGAGGCGGACGGCGCGCGCAAGGCCCTGGTGGTCATCGGCCGCGACATCACGGCGCAACGCGAGCGCGAGCAGGAGCTGCGCATCGCTGCCATCACCTTTGAATCACAGGAGGGCATGTTGATCGCCGATGCCGCCGGTATCATCCTGCGCGTCAATGCGGCCTTCGTCGAGCAGACCGGCTACAGTGCCGAGGAGGTCATCGGACAGCCGGTCGGCATACTCAAATCCGGGCGACACAATAAAGACTTTTACCGTGTCATGTGGGGCGCGCTCAACGCCGATGGCTACTGGCAGGGCGAGGTATGGAACCGGCGCAAGAGCGGTGATGTTTATCCGGTATGGCTGACCATCACAGCCGTCACCGATCACAACGACCAGTTGACGCATTACGTCGGCACCTATTCGGACATCACCGAACGCAAGGAGGCGGAGGAGCGCATCCGTCATCTCGCCTTCTACGATCCGCTCACCGGCCTGCCCAACCGCCGCCTGCTGCTCGACCGCCTGCATCAGGCCCAGGCTGGCAGCAACCGTAGCGGCCGTTATGGCGCCCTGCTGTTCATCGATCTCGACAACTTCAAGACGCTCAACGATACCCAGGGCCATGTGGTCGGCGACATGCTGCTGACGGAGGTGGCAGAGCGGCTGCGTCGCTGTGTCCGTGAAGGCGATACGGTGGCGCGCCTCGGCGGTGATGAATTCGTGGTGTTGCTGGAAGGGCTGAGCAGCGACCCGGATCGCGCCGCCGCACTGGCGGAGACGGCAGCGGAAAAATTCCGTGCCGCCATCATTCAGCCCTACCACCTGCGCGAGCGTGAACACCACAGCAGTCCGAGTATCGGTATCAGCCTGTATCTCGGCCACGCGGAGAGTAGCGAGGACTTGCTCAAGCGTGCCGACCTGGCCATGTACCAGGCCAAATCCGCCGGACGCAACACCATCCGCTTCTTCGATCCGGCGATGCAGGCGGCGGTGGAGATGCGCGCGGCATTGGAAACGGATTTGCGCCGTGCCGTGCAGGAGAAGCAGTTTGCGCTGCACTACCAGATCCAGTTCGACAGCGACGGCCGGGTGCGCGGCGCCGAGGCCCTGCTGCGCTGGATCCATCCGCAGCGCGGCATCATCGCACCGGCCGACTTCATTCCGCTGGCCGAGGAGACCGGCCTGATCCTGCCCATCGGCCAGTGGGTGCTGGAGAGCGCCTGCGCTCAACTCAAGCAGTGGGAAGGCCATCCCGAGGGCCGTCATTTGAAACTGGCGGTGAACATCAGTGCGCGCCAGTTCTACCAGCCGGATTTTGTGGCGCGGGTACGCGACACCCTGCAGCGGCACGGTATCGACCCGACGCGCTTGAAGCTGGAGCTGACGGAAACCCTGGTGCTGGACGATATCGACGACACGGTGCGCAAGATGAGCGCGCTGAAGGACCTGGGCTGCCGCTTCTCCCTCGACGACTTCGGCACCGGCTATTCATCCCTCGCCTACCTGCGCCGCCTGCCGCTGGACGAGTTGAAGATCGATCAATCCTTCGTGCGCGACGTCACCATCGATCCCAATGACGACGCCATCGTGCGCGCCATCATCGCCATGGCCGACAGCCTCGGCCTCGACACCCTCGCCGAAGGCGTGGAGACCGCGGCACAGAAGCAGTTCCTGCACCAGCACGGCTGCAATGCCTTCCAGGGGTTTCTGTTCGGACGGCCCGTGGCAATCGACGAGTTCGATGCCCAGTTAGCGAAGGTCTGAATAAGTCCAGCCTGGACTTCTCAGCCCTGCTCCAGCCAGCGGATCAGGGCCTCCCACTGACGCTGGTCCTGGGCCACGCCGGAGCGATTGAGGTCGTGCACACCGAGGCCGATCTCGGCGGCGCGCACGTAGTTCTGGGTGTCGCGCAGACGGGCGACGAAGGGGATGTTGAGGGAGTTGAGGAATTTTTCCAGCGACTGGTAGACCTTGGTGTTCTCGCGCACCCGGTTGGCCACCACACCGACGCGGATATTGCGTGCGCGCACCTTGGCCACCAGCAACAGATCCTGAATGAAACGCGAGGCCGCGTGGATGTCGATGGGCGAGGGCAACACCGGGATCAGAATGGCGTCGATCTCGCGCATCAGCTCGATGAGCTGGTGTCCCTGCACACCGGCGGGGGCGTCGAGCACCACCCGTTCGGCACCATCGGGGATGCGCAGCAGAAAGGAGCGCGTTACACCGGACACCACCGGACGATGGGCGGACACACCGTGGATCGGTTTGGCCTCCGTACCACGCAGCGACAGCCACTGCATGGAAGAGCCCTGCGGGTCGTGATCGATGAGCACCGTGCCGCGGCCCTGGCGCGCGTAATAGCTGGCGAGATTGGTGGCGATGGTGGTCTTGCCGCAACCGCCCTTGGCGTTGATCACCAGAATCTGACGCACCGGCGAGGCAAGGCCGGCCATCCGCCCCATGGGCTGGGTGGCGCCACGCAATGCTGTCGGCATGCCTTGTTCCATGATTCGCGACACTCTATCCATAAAGTTACAGCTCACACCTAATCCATTACGACAAATAATAACTGTAACTTTAACATATTCCTTAATTTTTTCTCCAAGAGAAATTCTACACCGGGGCCGTTGCCGTCACCGAGAGGCGGCTCACATCCGCCTAGCGCTCGATGACATATTGCAGATCGGCGCCGCCCTGCTCGCCGCCCTGCTCCATCTTCAAGCTCCAGTGGGATGAAAGCTGGTAGCGCAGACGCCAGCGGTTGGCCGTCTCCCACAGCCCCACCGCATACTGAAGGTATAGCCGCGGACTCAGATATTTGCCCAGCACCACCGCCGCCTCGTCACTGGTACGGCCCTGCTCCAGGCTGACCTCGTCCAAGCCGAATTGCAGCGCGACGCCGCGGGCGGCGCGGTCGCCGCCGAGGGCGAAGGCGGCGCGGTAGAGGGCATCGGCCTCGGTGCGCGAGGTGGCGGTCAGAGGCCGCCCCAGCACCAGCCAGGCCAAGGCCTCGCTCTCCTCCAGCACCGGCACCGAGAACAGACGCAGGCGCGGGTCTTTCAGCCGCCCCCCCACCTCCACGCCCACCACTTGTTCCGGGTCCGGCAGCGGGCGCACCGCACGCACATCCAGACCCGGATTGTCCGGCGGGCTGTCCACGAACAGCAGGCGGCCGCGCTCCACCACCAGATTCTGGCCATAGGCCTCGTAGCGGCCGTCATGGATATTGAGTTCGCCCTGGGCGCGGGTCAGGCCCGGCGTCTCGCCGCGCAGGGTCACTGCCCCGGCCAGACGACCGGAAAAACCGTAGCCCTCCAGCCGCACCCGCTCGCCGGCCACCAGGCGCAGGTCCAGCAACAGGCGCCAGCGGCGCTGCGCCGCCGCCTCCTCCGCCGCATCCAGGATCACCTCGTCCGGCGACACCTCCACCACCGTGGGCAGGCGCGGCAGGTTGATGTCGGCCTGCGGCACCTCCAACTGTCCGCGCACCTCCACCTTGCCCGGCTCCAGCACCACCTGCAGATCGGGCGACACCAGGGCACGGGCCTGCACCAACCGCAACAGCTCGAAGCGCTCACCCTTGAGGCCCACCTCGGCGCGCCAGTGGCCGAAGTGTTCCGAGGCCAAGACGCCACTCACGGCCAGTTGCCCCGCGCCGGAGCGGGCAGCGCCGCTCAGGGTCAGGGTACGACCGTCGGCGGAACGCCCCTCCAGGGACAGGGCGGTGAGATGGATACCGGCGGCCGGCAGCATCACATTGCCATCGCGCAGACTGAACTCACCGCTCAGGGCGGGCTCACTCAGGCGGCCGGCCAGTTGCAGGTGCGCCTGCAGCCGCCCCTGCGGGCGCAGCAGATTGGGCTCCAGGTAGGTGAGCCAATCCAGCCGCTCCGCCTCCAGGTCGAGGCGGCCCCGCACCGGCTGGGCAGCGGTCAGCGGCTGGCCCGGCAGCCAGCCGGGCAGGGACAGCCGCACCTGCGCGGCGCCGCCGTCCTCGGCCACCGCCTGAAGCTCGGCGACCAGCCCCGCCACCGCGCCATCCACATGAAGATGCAGGGTACGCAAGGCGCTCTCCACGGCGCCGTCGGGCAGGCGGTAGCGCAGGCGTCCGTCGGCTACACCGAGGCGCGCGGTGAGTATGGTCATGGCAACGGCATCGCCCTCCGCCACCACGACACCGCCCGCATGGCCGCTCAGGGCCAGGTCCGAACGGGGCAGCCAGGGCTCCAGCAGGGCCAGCGGCACGCCGGCCAGGGCGCCGGTGGCCTGCCAGCGCCCGACAGCGGATGCGCCGGCGATGCACACCTCCCCCTGTCCCTGCCAGCACCAGGACTGCAGCTCACCGCCCTCAGCCCCCCAGACCAGACCGGCCGGCGCCGCCTGCCAGCGGCCCAGGCGCGGCAGGTCCAGTTGGCCACGGTGCAATGCGCCGGACCAGCGCCCCTCCGCCCAGCTCCCTCGCCCCGCCACCTCGAGACTGCCACCCCCGGCGGGCCGTGCCTCCAGGCTCAGATCATGCCGGGCTGCGCTGCCGCGGGCGTGCAAGCGCGCCGACTCCAGCCGCTGACCGCCATGCTCCAGACCACTCAACTGCAGGTCCAGATGCCAGGGGGCCACCCCGGCCAGGTCCACGTCGGCACGCACGCCGGTCTGCGCCAGACGCGCCCCGGCCCAGGCCAAGCCCTGACCCTCGCCCTCCAGGCGTAGGCGCGGCGTCCGTACCGGGCCGTCGACCCGGCCGCCGAACGTGAGCCGCCCCGTCGCCGCCGGCCACAGCTCGGCCAGATCGGCGGCCTCCAGTTGCCAGCGCATATCCCACTGGGCGCCGACGCCGCCGCCGGCACTGAGGCGCGTGCCTCCGCTGTGCAGTTCCAGCCGTGTGATCTGCGCCTGCCCGCCGTCCTGCCAGCGGCCGCTGGCCTCCACCTCGCCGCCGAGACGGGCGGGCCAGCGTGCATCAATCTGTCGCGGCTCCGCATCGGCCATCCCCAGCCGCAGGCGCCAGTCCAGGCCATCGCGCCAGGCCAGCGTCGCCGCGCCATGCCACGTCCCCCCCAGCCACTGCCCGGCCAGGGTGGACAGCGTGATGGCATCGAGGCTGCCGGCAAAGTCAGCGCTCACCTGCCCCGGCGGCAGACCCTCCCGCACCGCGCTGGCGCCAAACCGGCCGCGGTAATCCTCCGGTCGACCGACGGCGTCCAGGCGGCCGCTGCTGCGCCAGCCCGGCAGCAGGGCATGGCTGAACTCCGTCCACTGCGCCGCCAGCCGGGCCGCGGCCTCGCCGCCGGGCCAGGCGCCGTTCAACACCAGCTCGCCGCTGCCCTGTAGTGGCCGCAAGGCCAGCCGCTCCAGCTGCAATCCACCTGCGCCATAGGCGGCACGGCCGCCGTAGCTCCAGCGACCGGCCCGGGCCTCGGTCAGCGCGCCCTCCGCCTCCAGGCTGAACTCGTCCCCCACGCCTGCCAACCGGCCGCGCCCGCCCAGGGTCAGCGCCGGCCAGTCGGGGTGCAGGCCGGCCAGGTCCAGCTCGGGCAGCTCGAACGCCGCCTGCCAGCGCAGCGGCGACGCCTGCCAGGCCAGCGTGCCGTCGATACTCGCGGCGAAGGGTGCGCTGAACCGCGCCGTCAGGCGCGGCTCCAGGAAGTGGCCACTCACCCGCCCCTCGCCGGCCAGCGCCCACTGCGCCACGGTCAACGCCCATTGCGCCGTCAGGTCCGACTCCCGGTCGGGGCCGGTGGCCAGAACGCCATCGAGCTGGATTTCGCCCCAGGGGCCACGCACGGCAAGGGGTGCCAGCCGCAGCCGCGTGCCGCGCCAGTGGCCGTCGAGGCGCACCTCGTCGATGGGCAGCGGTTCAAGCTGAGGGAGTTGCAGGGACAGCTCGCGCAGTACCGCCCCCTGCACCGACAGGGCCAGGGGCAATACCACGGCGGCGGGCAGGGCGGTGTCCCCGCCCCCCTCCGTCTGCTCCAGCCGTATCCCCTGCGCGGTCACATCGTGCAGGGCCAGCCGCCCCGCCAGCAGCCAGCCCGGCTGCCAGTCCAGCGAAAGGGAGTCCACCGCCAGCCCCATTCCGTCCAGCTCCAGGCGCAAGCCTTCCGCCCGCACGGGGCCGAGCAAGCGCCCGCTCACCCGCTCCGCTGTCAGGCGGCCGTCCAGCGCCGTCGCCGCACGGGCCCAGGCCCAGGCCAGCCCGGCCTCGGTGGCCAGCAACCACCAGGTCGCGCCGCCGGCGACCAGCAGCGCCAGGAGGGGAACGCCCCACAGCAGGCGCCGCAGCCTCACAGGTCCGGCCCCACGGTGAGATGCAGCCGCCACTCCGGCTTGGCCTCGTGCACCGGCGAGGCCACATCCAGACGCAGTGCGCCGAAGGGCAGGCGCCAGCGCAGGCCGGCGCCGGCACCCTTCATCACCTCGAGGCCGTCGTCGTCGAAGGCGTTGCCGGCGTCGTAGAACAGGGCGGCGCCGAAGCGCGAACCGAAGTAGTACTCGTATTCCGCCGAGGCCACCGCCAGGTGGCGGCCGCCCAGCACCTCGCCATCGGCATTGGTGGGGCCGAGGGATTTGTAGGCGTAGCCGCGGATGGAGTTGTCGCCGCCGGCGAAGAAGCGCAGCGAGGCGGGGATACGCTCGAAGTGCGGCGTCTGGCTGGCGCCGAGATCGGCGCGGGTGATGAGGCGGCCGCCGGCGAAGGGCAGCACCGCCTTGGCGCGCAGGATGCCCTGCAACAGGCTGGCGTCGGAACCCAGGGTCTCGCTGGCGCCGCGCAGTTCGGCGCCGAGGCGCCAACCCTGGGTGGGGAACAGGCGATCGTCCGCCTCCACCCGCTGCCAGTTGGCGCTGGGCAGCACCAGGGTGGTGACGTCGCTCTGATCGGCGACGGTGTAGCGTTCGTTGTGCACGGTCAGCGCCAGGGTGCGTTGCCAGCGCGCCAGCATCAGGGTGAGGCCGGCGCCGACAGTAAGGGTCTCGCGCGTGCTGGTGTCCAGATCCTCACGCTCCCAGCCGCCGCTGAAGGAGAGGAAGTCGCTGCTGGGGCGCGCCAGCGGAATGCGGTACACGGCGCGCACGCCGGACTGGATTTCCGAGAAGGTGGTTTCCACGTTGAGACGGTGACCGTCGCGGTTCACCCGGCGCTGCTCCATGCCAAGGCTGATGCGTGGCCCGGTGTCGGTGCCGTAACCCTGGCCGAAGGTGTAGCGGGTGGGCGGTTTGAGGCGCAGGCGCACCTCCACCGGCACCTGGCCTGCGGCGGCCGTCTCCGGCTCGGCGCGCACCTCGATGAACTCGAAGTAGTCGCTGTCGGCCAGGGTGCGCTGCAGCTCGAACAGCCGCTCCGCATCGAACGGCTCGCCGGGCGCGAAGGTGAGATAGCGCCGCAGCAATTCCTCGTTCAGCGCCACCGCATCGAAACGCACCGGCCCGAACACATGACGCGTCCCGCTCACCAGATGCAGCACCACGCGGGCGCTGTTGTCGGCCAGGGTCACCTCCAGCGCCTGCTGCACCAGACGCGCCTCGAAGTAGCCGCGATCGCGCGCCAGTTGCAGCAGTTCGCGCTTGGCCCGTTCATAGGGGGCATGCTCCAGTACACCGCCCACGCGCAGCGGGAATGCCGCGCGCCAGGCGAGAAAGGCGGGGTCCTGTGCCGCCGGCCCGTCCAACTCCAGCGCCAGTTCACGCACCCGCACCGGCGCGCCGGGGGTGATGCGGTAGAGCGCCAGCCAGCCGCCGTCGCGCTCGCTCAAGGTCGCCGCCACCTCGGCGCGGTAATAGCCGAAGGGGCGCAGGGCCTCGCGGATCTCCGCCTCGGCGCGCTGGTGCAGGCGGCGCAGACGGTGTTCCTCCAGCAGAGGATGGGTACGCTCCGTCTCCAGCGTCAGACGCTGCATCACGTTGTCGTACAGTTCCCCGTCGATGCCCTCCACGCGCACCTCGACCGCCAGCGCGGCCCAGGCCAGCGCGGGAACGAAACACAGCAGGAACAGCGCGATACGGATAGGAGTCATGGCCGGAGTAGCGAGAATACCTGCTCATATCCTAACCCATCGCCATCGGCGGCAACGGTCGACGTCAGCATTTCCATCGCCGCACCCTCATCGTTCCCACGCAGAGCGTGGGAACGATAAAAAGAAGCCGCCCAGTCCGTCCTTGACCATCCCGCCCGCAGCGCGTAAAGTGCGCCCCACGTTTCAGGTGTTCCGCGGGATGACCGTCCCGAGGAATGAAACGGGAAGCCGGTGCGCGAAATTTTTCTTCGCAATTCCGGCGCTGCCCCCGCAACGGTAGGCGGTGAGGGCTGGCCACAACGCCACTGCGCGCAAGCGTGGGAAGGCGGTCAGTCCAGGGATCGAATCCCGCACCGCGAGCCCGGAGACCGGCCTGAAGCGACGAGTCCATCGGACTCATCGTTCCAGTGCTGCGGCGGGCGGCATGGCGAGCCGAGACCCTCGACTCCCTCACTCCCCCTCCCGCACTGGGTTCATCCATTCATCACGCGCGGGTGAGCGCGAGAGGGAAACCATGCAAGCCAAACTGTCACTGGCCGCGGCGCTGATCGCCGGCGGCGCATCCATATCCATCCACGCCGCACAAATCATCGAACCGGTGCTGGTCACCGCCACCCGCACCGAATTGCGCGACACCGAGACACCCTATGCCTCCGAGGTACACGGCCGCGGCGATATCGAACGCTCCGGCGCCCTCAATCTGTACGATTATCTGGATCGCCACAGCTCGCTCACCGTCATGCCCAGTTACGGCAACCCCTTCATGCAAAAGTTCGACATGCGCGGCTACGGCATCGGCGACGGCCACCAGAACATCGTCGTCACCCTCGACGGCCGCCGTCTCAACAACATCGACATGGTGCCGCAGCTGCTCAGCGCCATCCCGCTGACCAGCATCGAGCGCATCGAGATCACCAAGGGCAGCGGCTCGGTGCTGTACGGTGACGGCGCCACCGCCGGCGCCATCCACATCATCACCCGCGCCATCGACGGCGCCCAGCTGCAGATCAGCAGCGGCAGTCACGGTATTGCCGGCAGCAGTGTCGCTGCCGGTGTGAGCGGCGACTATGCGGGCCTCTCCGTCACCGCAGAGAATTACCGCCACGACGGCTTCCGCGACCCGGATACCAGCGGAAAGAAAGATCAGGCCGACAGCGACAACCTGCAGGCGACGCTGCGCGTCTACCCCAGCGACACGCTGGAGCTGCGCCTGGGCAAGACGCTGTCATGGATCGACACCGTCTACGGCAAGGGCCTGAGCGAGGCCCAGTTCAAGGCCGATCCGGCGCAGAACGGCGGCAAGACCTACACCGGCCAGACCTTCCGCAACGACACCTCCAGTCTCGGGCTCAGTGCCGACCTGGGCAGCGCCTTCCGCATTGAGCTCGATCACCACATCGAGGACAAGCGCTCGGTCTATTCCAGCGGCTGGCGTTCCGACTACGACTACCGCTCCAGCGATCTGGCTCTGCACTACAGGGCGGGAGCTTTCGGCCTGATCGCCGGCCTGCAACACTTCGACGGCACACGCAGCGGCAGCGACAACAAAACCGGCAAGGAAAACACCGCCTACTATCTGCAAGGCCACTACCACCTCGGCGCCACCACCCTCGCCGCCGGCGCACGGCAGGAGAAGGTGCACTACAGCTACCGCCCCACTGCCGGCACCACGCTCAACGACGACCACATGCTGTCGGCCTGGGACGTGGGCCTCAATCACCGCATCGACCCCGCGCTCACCGTCTTCGCCAGTTACAACAGCGCCTATCAGGCGCCGGATATCGATCGCTTTTTCACCACCGACTGGTTCACCATGACCACCAGCTTCAACACCTTCATCAAGCCAGCGCGCAGCCGTACGTTCAATGTGGGCCTCAATCACATCCGTGGCAACAACAAGCTGAAGCTGACCGCCTTCCACATCAATCTCGATGACGAGATTTATCTGGAACCATTCAGTTACACCAACACCAACATCGACAAATCGCACAAGTATGGCGTGGAGCTGCAAGACAGCTACCGCTTCAATGATCGGCTCGGCGGCTCGCTCAATTACACCTGGACCCGCGCCATCATCGACCGCGAGAATGACGGCGGTGGCGCCTACGACGGCAAGAATCTGCCCGGCGTTTCCGAACACGGCATCGTGCTCGGCCTGGGTTATGCGCTGACGCCACGCGGTATGCTGACACTCAACCACACTTGGCGCAGCGAGACCTGGGCCGCCAACGACTTTGCCAACAACTTCAGCCAAAAGCAGGCGGCCTACCACAGCACCGATCTCGGCTACAGCCACAAGCTGGAACGGATGGAATTGTTCGTGCGCATCGACAATCTGTTCGATCAGGCCAACGGCCTGTGGATCAGCGACGACAACATCTATCCGGTCAATTTCACGCGCACCTGGCGCGTCGGCGTCCGGGCCGCGCTGTAACATGACACCGGCAGCGCATCCGCACGACACCACCCCGCGCCGCGGTCCGGGGCGTCATGCGCTGCCGTTGTTCATCGTCTGTTCCGTGGCTATGCATGTGTTCATGCTGGCGAACTGGACGCCGTCGGCGCCGCAGGTAAGCAGCGGCGGCGTCACCCTCACCGTCGCCCTGAGCCGTCCCGCGCCCGTGCCGGAGTTGAAGTCTGACGCCCCCGCCCCTGCAGTGGCTGAGCCTCCGCGGCGCAAGGACACCGCCCGCCGCATGAGCCGAGTTTCACCGGCGCAGGATTCCGCGGTTTCGGATGCGGTGGAAAAATCGGAACCGTCGCCATCCCCGGCAGGCGCGGCCTCACTGCGGCAAGCGATGGAAATCGACTCTGACCCCACCTTGAACATTGCCGCCCGCGTCAATCTGGAATTGGCGCGCCACTTCCATTATCCGGCGCAGGCCGTGCGCCGCGGCTGGCAAGGCACCGTCACGCTCGGCTTTCGCGTCAGTGTGGACGGCGTCATCGAAAACCTGCACATCGCGCAAAGTTCCGGCTACGCCCTGCTCGACCGCGCCGCCCTCGGCGCGCTGGGCAAGGTGCACGCCATCGCGCTGGACAGCGGCACCTTGCGCGCCGCCCTCGACCTGCAATTGCCCGTCATCTACCGTCTGGAGGAAAGCTGACATGGGACACCGCCTCTCCAAGATCTACACCCGCACCGGCGACAAGGGCACCACCGGCCTCGGCGGCGGCGTGCGCGTCGACAAGGACAACGCCCGCGTCGAGGCCTTCGGCACCGTGGATGAGCTGAACAGCGTCATCGGCCTGCTGCTGGCCTGCCCGCTACCCGAGGCGGTGCGTGCCGTCCTCGATGACGTGCAGCACGATCTGTTCGATGTCGGCAGCGAACTGGCCCAGCCGGGACGCATGCTGATCCCCGCCGACTATGCCGCGCGTCTGGAGCAGGTGCTGGACGGTTTCAATGCCGACCTGCCGCCGCTCAAGGAATTCATCCTGCCCGGCGGCGGCGTGGCCGCGGCCCACTGCCACCTGGCGCGTACCGTCTGCCGCCGCGCCGAACGCCGCGTGGTGACGCTGGGCAAGAACGAGGCTATCAACAACGAAAGCCTGCGTTACCTCAACCGCCTGTCCGATCTGCTGTTCGTGCTGGCGCGCGTACTGGCGCGTGCCGATCAGGGCGAAGTGCTGTGGCAACCGGGCAAGAACCGCGCAACGTAATCCGGCACCGTCCGCACCGTCAGACAATGGCCGCACACACGCTGATGATCCAGGGCACCGGCTCCGACGCCGGCAAGTCCACCCTGGTCGCTGCACTGTGCCGCGTCCTGCGCCGGCGCGGCGTGCGCGTGGCACCGTTCAAGCCGCAGAACATGGCGCTGAACAGCGCCGTCACCGTCGATGGCGGTGAGATCGGCCGTGCCCAGGCGGTGCAGGCCGAGGCCTGCGGCCTGGAACCGCACAGCGACATGAACCCGGTGCTGCTCAAGCCCAACAGCGACACCGGCGCCCAGGTGATCATCCACGGCCGCGCCATCACCAACCTCGATGCGCAGGCCTACCACCAGTACAAGCCGCGCGCCATGCAGGCGGTGCTGGAATCCTATGCCCGCCTGCAGCAGCAGTACGACATGATCATGGTGGAAGGCGCCGGCAGCCCAGCGGAGATCAATCTGCGCGCGCGCGACATCGCCAACATGGGCTTCGCCGAAGAAGTCGATTGCCCGGTGGTGCTGGTGGCCGACATCGACAAAGGCGGCGTATTCGCGCAGATCATCGGCACGCTGGAATTGCTGAGCGAAAGCGAGCGGGCGCGGGTACGCGGTTTCATCATCAACCGCTTCCGCGGCGACATCGCCCTGCTGCAACCCGGCCTCGACTGGCTGGCGCAGAAGACCGGCAAACGGGTGTTCGGCGTACTGCCCTATCTGCACGATCTGCACCTGGAGGCAGAGGACGGCCTCGGCGGCCAACTGCACTGGCGTGCGCAAACAACAGACAAAATCACCGTCGCCGTGCCGCTACTGCCGCGCATCAGCAACCACACCGACTTCGATGCCCTGCGCCTGCATCCGCAAGTTGAACTGCGCTTCGTCGCGCCGGGCGAGTCCATGCCACCCTGCGACCTGGTCGTGCTGCCCGGCAGCAAGAGCGTGCGCGACGACCTCGCCTTTGCGCGCAGCCAGCAGTGGGATACGCAACTGCTGCGCCACCTGCGCTACGGCGGCAAGGTGCTTGGCATCTGCGGCGGCTTCCAGATGCTGGGGACCACCATCCACGATCCGCACGGCATCGAGGGCGCGCCAGGCAGCAGCGCCGGCCTCGGCCTGCTCGACGTGCAGACTGTGCTGGAGACCGAGAAACAGTTGCTGCGCGTTCACGGCCGCCTCGCCATCGCCGACGCGGCCGTGAACGGCTACGAAATACACTGCGGCGTAAGTCGCGGTCCTGCACTCGACACGCCCGCAGTGCACCTGGACGGTCGCAGCGACGGTGCCATCTCCGCCGATGGCCTGGTGATGGGCACCTATCTGCATGGCCTGTTCGACCAGCCCGCCGCCTGCGACGCCCTGCTGCGCTGGGCCGGACTGCATGACGCGCGCAGCCCCGACTACCCGGCGCAGCGCGCCGCCCAGTTCGATCGCCTCGCCGCTGCAGCGGAACAGCACCTCAACCTCGCCGCTCTGCTGGCGTCCTAGCCGGCCACAAGACGAGGCACATCCCGTACAATACGCGGCACACGTCACGGGAGAAAAACATGACCAGCTTTGCGGAAATCCTGCCCACCCTGCCCACCGTCGACGGCATCAGCCGCATCGAACTGACGCAGCGCGGCGCCAACGACGCAGCCGCGGTGATCGAGAACAAACCCGGCCAGACCGGCTCGCTGCGCGTCTATCACGCCCTGTGGCAGAGGCACGGCTGCATCAACGCCGCCGCCGCACAGGAGGGACTGGCGCTGTATGCGGAACACACCGCCGATGCCCGCGCCCACCCCGGCAAGCACCCCAACATCGATCGCCTGCTGCAGATTAGCGCACAGGGACTAAGCTACGACGTGCGCGTCTTCTGACACCATTCAAACAAAGGCGAGAGCAACACCATGGACCATCCCATCATCGTCATCGGCACCGGCGAAATGGCCGGCGTATTCAGCCGCGGCCTGCTCAAACACGGCCACCCCATCGTTCCGGTCACGCGCCAGATGGATATGGAAAAGATCGCCGCTGCGATCCCGCAGCCCCTATTGGTACTGGTCACCGTCGGGGAAAACGATCTGCAACCGGTACTGGCGCGTATCCCCGCGACCTGGCGCGATCGTCTCGGTCTGCTGCAAAACGAACTGCTGCCGCGCGACTGGCAGCCGCACGGCATCGACAACCCCACGGTGATCGCCGTGTGGTTCGAAAAGAAGAAAGGACAGGACTACAAGGTATTGGTGCCCTCGCCGGTCTATGGCCCGGCAGCGCCGATCATCGAGCGCGCACTGGAGTCGCTGGACATTCCGGTGTGGGA
Source organism: Sulfurivermis sp. (assembly GCF_059410345.1). Lineage (NCBI taxonomy): Bacteria > Pseudomonadati > Pseudomonadota > Gammaproteobacteria > Thiohalomonadales > Thiohalomonadaceae > Sulfurivermis > Sulfurivermis sp. The sequence continues at coordinate 22,124 of NZ_JBLJDO010000005.1, forward strand.
ACTCGGCAGCGCTGACGATCTCACCTTCGAACTGGTGCGCAAGAACGTCTACATCCTCACCACCAACATCGCCGGCCTCGCCCTCCCCGCCGGCACCGATGTCGATGCGCTGTGGCACAACCACCAGGCGCTCGCGCGCGAGGTGGCCAATGAGGTGATGGACATTCAGTTCAAACTGATCGACGCAGAACTGCCGCGCGACCAACTCATCGCCGGCATGGTGGAAGGCATCGAGGGCGATCTGCAACACAAGTGTATGGGCCGTTCCGCCCCGGCACGCCTGGCCCGCGCCATCAGCCACGCCGATCAGTTCGGCCTCGCCGTGCCGCGACTGCGCGCCATAGCCACACAGGCACGTTGACCCCTACTTCCGTCGCGCCATCTCCAGCGCCGCGCACAGACGCTCAGCACCGTCGATGAAACGCGGCCCGGCGCGTTGCAGCAGATCGGGCGGGATGAAGTACAGATTGTCGCGCTGCACGGCGTTCAGTTGCGGCCAGCGGCGCCAGTCGTCGAGCCAGTCGGGCCGCTCTTCCGCCATGCCGCTGGCGATGATCACCTGAGGGTTGGCGGCGAGCACCGCCTCCAGCGAGATCTGCGGCGCCAGCGCCGGCAGTTCCGCGAAGATGTTGCGGCCACCGCACAGCTCGATGGCAGCGGAGATGAGGTGTGCGCCGCTCACCGTCATCAAGGGCTGGTGCCATACCTGATAGAACACGCTCAGCGGTACGGCCTGCGCATGTCGCTCACGCAGACTTTGCAGCCGTGCGCGCCATTCCGCTGCCGCCGCCTGTGCATCCACTTTAGTGCCAGCGAGAACCCCGAGCTGTTCCAGCATATGCGGGATATCGTCCAGTGTGCGCGGCTCGTGGCGATACACCGTCAGCCCCAGGCGCTCCAGCCGCTCCAGTTGCGCGCTGTTGTTGCCACTCTCCCAGGCGACGACCAGATCGGGGCGCAGGGACAGCAGGCGCTCCAGATCGAGCGCGTTGTAGCTGCCCACTTGGGCAATGTCGCGCGCCTGTGGCGGCCAGTTGCTGTAACTCACCACGCCCACCACGCGCGCACCGGCGCCGGCGGCGAACAGGAGCTCGGTGAGATGCGGCGCCAGGCTGACGATGCGTTGCGCCGGCTGCGACAAGGTGATGGCGCGACCACTGCTGTCGCTCACGCTCACTGCCGCCTGGGCCAGCAGCGGCAGACACAGCAGCAATACCCATGGCCCTTTCATTGCGCTTCGCCCTGCAACAGTTCGACAACCGCTGCGCGCCTCTCGCGCCGCGCCCAGTCCAGCGCCGTCATGCCATCGGCATCGCGCAGTTCACGTTGCGCCCCGGCGGCGAGCAACAGTTGCACCACCTCCGCTTCACCCTCCTTGGCAGCCCAGATCAACGCGCTCCAGCCCATGCCCCGATCCTGTATGTCGACTTGGGCACCGCGCGCCAGCAGCAGTTGTACCGTATCGACATAACCGTTGGCGGCAGCGATCATCAGCGCCGAATAACCGCCCTTGTCCAGCGCATTGACGTCGGCGCCGTGATCCAGTAGCAGACGCGCGATGGCGGTGTGGCCGTTGCTCGCCGCCTTCATCATCGCCGTCCAGCGGCAATCATCGCAGGCATCGATCTCCGCGCCGCGGCGCAACAGGCGCTGCACCGCCTCCCTATCGCCCGCCTCGGCCGCCTGGATCAGCAGGGTGCGGCCGCGGCTATCGCGCTGTTCGGTATCCAGGGCCTGGGCGAGGTAATAGACCGCCACGCCGAGCAAGGCCAGCAGGGCGAAGAAATGGTAGGGAGATCGGTAGGCGTAGTCGCGCACCTTCCGTAGCATTACGTATACCTCCCAGCTCATATGGGAACAGGCGCCGGGTCCGCACAGCGCACCGGCGCCGCAATTCGGCTTTGCCTATTGTCCACGGCACCTACAGACAGCAGAGCCTCCTCCAACCGCTGCCACTCCATCTCGCTGCCGGGCAGGCCGAAGCGCAAGGCGGACGGTTGTTCGAACAGGCGCACCAGGATGCCCCGCTGCGCGAGTGCCTGATGGAGGCGCGCCGCCTGCGCATGGCGCAGATACTGGAACAGCGCGGTGCCGCCGTGCGGCGCCAAGCCGGCGCGCGTCAGCAGGCTGCGCAGGTGTGCGCCATGCGCCAGCAGTTGCGTGCGCATCGCCTGCTGCCAGGACGTGTCGAGCAGGGCCAGACGGGCCACCTCACGCGAGGGATGACTCACGGCCCAGGGACCGAACAACGCGGTCAGTTGCTGCAACAACCGCGGCCAGGCCAGCACGAAGCCGACCCGCGCCCCGGCCAGGCCGAAGAACTTGCCCAGTGAGCGCAATACGATGAGCCCTTCCCTGCCGGCCTGCGCCGCAATGCTCTGCTCGGACGTGGCATCCATGAAGGCTTCATCGACCACCAGCCAGCCGCCGCGCGCCGCGAGTCGCATATTCCAGTCCAATAGTTGCGACGGCGCGTGGCACTCGCCAGTGGGATTGTTGGGATTGATCAACAGCAACACATTGAGCGTCGCAAGGCGGGCGTCGATATCGGCGGCGGACAAGGGCACCACCTCATGACCCGCGCCATGCCAGGCATGGGCATGCTCGGCATAGGCCGGATGCAGCATGCCGACGCGGCACGGTGCGCGCAGGCGCGGCAGTGTCTGGATCGCCTGCTGTGATCCGGCGCAGGGCAGAAGGTGTGGCGTGCCGTAATAGGTGGCCGCCGCATCGAGCAGGCCATCGTCGTCCTCCGGCAGGCGCTGCCAGCACGACGGCGGCAGCGGCGGCACCGGCCAACCCAGCGGATTGATGCCGGTGGACAGGTCGAGCCACTGTGCCAGTGGAATGCCATAGTCACGTGCCGCCTGGCGCAGGCGGCCGCCGTGAGGCAAAACAACCGTAAACGTCATGTCAAAATTCCGAAAACCGTCGTGAACGATGCCGTCAATACAATCACGCCCAGCCACAACCACAGGCTGTGCTGCACCAGCCGAGCAGCGCGCATGATGTCCGCCGTGCTCGGGGCCAGACCCTCGCCCAGCAATGGCCGCTCCTCGACGACACCGTGATACACCGCGGCCCCGCCCAGTTGCAGGCCCAGCGCACCGGCGCCGCTCGCCATCACCACACCGGCGTTGGGACTCGCCGTACGGTGCCCCTGGCGGCGCCAGCAGCGCAGCGCGCGGCGGCTGTCGCCGAGCAGCGCATAGCTGAGCGCGGTGAGCCGCGCCGGTATCCAGTTGAGCATGTCATCCAGCCGCGCCGCCGCCCAGCCGAAGGCTTCATAGCGCTCGCTGCGATAACCCCACATGGCATCCAGGGTGTTGACCAACCGGTACAGCACCGCACCAGGCGCGCCCAGCAGCAGAAACCAGAACAGCGCGGCGAACACTGCATCGTTGCCGTTCTCCAGCACCGACTCGGTGGCCGCCCGCGCCACTCCTTCTTCGTCCAGCACGGCGGTGTCGCGGCTCACCATCCAGCCCACGCGCCGGCGCGCCAGGGCCAGATCACCGTCCGCCAAGGCCTCGGCCACCACACGGCCATGCTGCGCCAGACTGGTGGCGCCGATGGCCAGATACAGCAGCAACACCTCGGCCACCACCCCCAGCGGCGACAGGCGCACTAGCAGCGCCGCCAAAACTACCGGCGGCACCACCAACAGCAGCAGGGCAAGAACACCCAAGCCGCGCTGACGCCGATTGAGCCGGATCTCCACCAGATTTGCCAGCCGCCCGAAACCGGCCAGGGGATGGTAGCGACGCGGCTCGCCCAGCCAATGGTCGAGCAGCACCGCACAGGCACAAAGCACGGCAACCATCATGCTCAATCGCCGTCGATGGCCCGGCTCAATTGGCGCAGCGCCTGCACCAGTTGATGGGATAATTCGGCATATTCATGATGCAGCAAGTGCTCGGCCTGCGCCGTCTTGCCGGTATCGTGCAGGTGCACGATCTCGCCGGCGCAACGATGAAAGGCGGCATGTTCCTTGATGAGGGTCCAGTACAGCGGCTGGTCCTGCCAGAGGGTCAGATTGTCGTACAGCCAGCGCCCCAGCTCGCACTGGTTGTCACGCCCCGCCCACTGCGGGTCGAAGGCAGCATCGGCAATGCCGAGCAGGTGGTTTTGCAGGTGTACCTTCCAGGCCACATGGGAGTTGATGGCGTCGAAGAAATTCATGCGCAGTCCACAGTCAGGCGATTGACGCGATTATACGCCCGATTTGGAGTAAACTGGCGGGAACCATTCCACGCCTACATCCTCTCATGGACATCACTGCACTGCTTGCCGCACGGGACAGAATCCAGGCCGATCCGCGCTCCGGCCAGTCCCTGCTACTCTATGCACTGATCAAGACCCTATCCATCCCGCAGGGCGGTCATGCCTATCTGCTGACCAAACTGAAGGAGATGAACCCGGACACACGTCAGCTCGCCTATGCCTTGATGGAGCTGATGGTACAGGGCGGAGCGGCGCAGGCTGGTTGGAACGAGGCCGTGGCACAGATGGACGCCGCCATTGCCGGGAAATGAGTTCCCGCGAACAGGAATGAACAGCGTCTACCGATAGCGGAACCATGGATCGAACCCTTTTCCAGCGTCTTACCACCAGCGAGCTGGACAGTTACGCCGTCGAGCTTGAGCACGCGGTGGAAAATCACATGCGCTGGCTCAACAACATCAACCGCGTACTGCTGTGCCGCACCGCGCCCGATGCGGCCGACATGCAGCCGGAACCGCACCTGCACTGTCATTTCGGCCGCTGGTATCACGGCATCGACAACCCTGCCCTGTTGCGGATGCCGGAGTTCGAAACTATCGGCCCCTTGCACGAAGACATGCACAAGACAGCCTACCAGCTACTGGCCGCACAACAGCAAGGGCAGCCTTTCGACCCGGCAACCTACGATCGTCTGCTGCACCTGAGCGATGAACTGCGCCACAAACTGAGCCAGTTGCGCAGCGGCTTCAAGCACAACATGAACCTGGTCTCGTTGCTGATGGGCAAGGTGTTCGAGAACGCAGCCGAAGGCGTCATCATCACTGACCCCAATGGCGTGATCCTCAACGTCAATCATGCCTTCACTCACTACACCGGCTACAGTCCTGAAGAGGCCATCGGCAAGACCCCGGCCCTGCTGCGCTCAGGTCGCCAGGGCGAGGCCTTTTACCGTCACATGTGGCTGACCTTGCAGAACGAAGGCCAGTGGGAAGGCGAAATCTGGAACCGGCGCAAGGACGGCAAACATTACCTGGAATGGCTCACCATCTCCGGCGTACGCGACGAGAACGGCGCCATCACCCACTACGTCGCGGTGTTCTCCGACATCACTACGGAGAAGGAAAACGAGGAGCGGCTCTACCACCTGGCCCATTACGATCTGCTCACCGACCTGCCCAACCGCATGCTGTTCTATGACCGTCTGCGCCAGGGCCTGCTGCGCGCGCGACGCAACAAACGCCAGGTAGCCATCATGTTCCTCGACCTGGATGGCTTCAAACAGGTGAATGATGAATTGGGGCATCATGCCGGCGATGAACTGCTGCGTCAGGTGGCACGGCGGCTGAGCGGCGTGTTACGCGCCTCCGATACAGTGGCGCGCTTTGGCGGTGACGAGTTCACCGTTTCCGTGCCCGATCTCGCCCCCGACGATGATATAAGCCGCGTGGCGCAAAAGATCATCGAGGCAGTGGCCAAACCCTATTACCTGGGCAGCAACCGGGTACAGGTCACCACCAGCGTGGGGATCAGCCTGTTCCCGCAGGATGGTGACGACCCCGACACCCTCATCACCCATGCCGACATGGCGATGTACGAAACCAAGAAATCGGGCAAGAACAGCTACCGCTTCTACACAGCCTCATTGTAAGAGTCCGTATCGTTTCCACGCGCTGCGTGGGCTCCGGCATGCGCCGCGCACCTACGCCAGACTCTTCTCCACCACCTCGGCCACATCACGCGACAGCCCCGGCACGGCCCCGATACGCTCCAGCTGCGCACGCATCAACTGCTGCCGTGCCGTGTCGTAACGGCGCCATTGCGTCAGCGGCGTCAGCAGGCGGGCGGCGATCTGCGGATTGAGCGCATTCAGCTCGCACACATAATCGGCGAGGAAGGCATAACCGGCGCCATCGGCCTGGTGGAATCCCACCGGATTGCGCGCGCTGAAGGCCCCCACCAGACTGCGCACACGGTTGGGATTCCTGATATTGAAATCCGCGGATGCCGCCAGGCGCTTGACCTGCTCCAGGGTGCCGGGCAGCGGCGCGGTGGCCTGGATGGCAAACCACTTATCGAGCACCAGCGCCTCATCGCGCCAGCGCGCGTGGAAGGCCGCCAGAGCCTCGCTGCGTTCAGGTGCACCGCTGTGCACCAGCGCCGTAAGCGCCGCCTGTACGTCGGTCATATTGGCACCGGCACGCAGTTGGCTCATGGCCAGGCTGCGCACTTCATCATTGCCCAGTTCCACCAGGTATCCCAAACACAGGTTGCGCAGGCGGCGCTGTCCCATCGCCAGTGCATCGGTTCGATAGGGGCCGTCGTCAGTCAAACGCATATAGGTATCGAGCAGGGCATGACGATGGGCGAAACCGAGATTGCGGCGCAGATACTGCCGTGCCACGTGGATCGCCTGCGGGTCCACCACCGCCATGAACTCCGCCACATACTCTTCTGCCGGCAAGGTGAGCGCCTCGGCGATCAGCGCCGGGTCGAGCACACCGTCGGCCAGGGTGCGGGCAAAGGCGGCGGAGAATTTCTCATCCAGCGCCGGCCGCCCCTCGGTGCGCAGCACCTCGATAAGCCGCAGCAGCACACGCAGGGCCAACTGCTGCCCGGCCTCCCAGCGGTTGAAGCTGTCGCTGTCATGGCCCATCAGGAAGGCCAGCTCGCTGTCTTCCAGCTCCATCTGCACTTTGATTGGCGCAGAAAAGTCGCGCAGCAGCGACGGTACGGGCTCGGCGGCGATATCGGTCAGGACAAAGCGCTGTTCCTCTGCCGTCAGTTCCAATACCCGCTCGGTAGCGCCGTCCGCCGCCTCGCCCTGCAGCCGCAGCGGCAACGCTGTGCCGCTGCTGTCCAGCAGCGCCAGGCGCAGCGGAATATGGAACGGCAGCTTGTGTTCCTGCCCCGGTGTCGGCGGACAATCCTGGCGCAGTGTCAGCGTATAGGTCTTGTGCGCGGCGTCATAGGTGCGCTGCACGCTGACGCGCGGCGTGCCAGCCTGGTCATACCAGCGCTTGAACTGGCTCAGGTCGCGCCCGGATACATCCATCATCGCCTGCACGAAGTCGTCGGTGGTGACCGCCTGGCCGTCATGGCGCGAGAAATACAGATCGGTGCCCCGGCGGAACAGCTCGCTCCCCAACAGGGTGTGCAGCATGCGCACCACCTCGGCGCCCTTCTCATACACGGTGAGGGTGTAGAAATTGTTGATCTCCTGATAGCTCTGCGGCCGCACCGGATGGGCCAGCGGGCCGGCGTCCTCCTGAAACTGGTGCGCACGCAACAGGCGCACATCGTCGATACGCGGCACCGCACTGCCCAACATCGCCGTGGTGAACTGCTGATCGCGCAGCACGGTGAAGCCTTCCTTGAGGGAAAGCTGGAACCAGTCACGGCAGGTGACGCGGTTGCCAGACCAATTGTGGAAATATTCGTGGCCGATGACGCCCTCGATGGCGACATAGTCGGCGTCGGTGGCCGTGTCGGGACTGGCCAGCACATAGCGCGAATTGAAGATGTTGAGCCCCTTGTTCTCCATCGCACCCATATTGAAGTCGGACACAGCGACGATCATGTAGACATCGAGATCGTACTCGCGGCCATAGGCTTCCTCGTCCCAGGCCATCGCCCGCTTGAGCGAGGCCATGGCGTGGGCCGTCTTGTCCAGGTCATGGCTGCGCACATACAGGCGCAGCGCCACGTCGCGTCCACTCATGGTGGTGAAACTGTCTTCCACACAGTCGAGGTCGCCCGCCACCAGTGCAAACAGGTAGCAGGGCTTGGGAAACGGGTCGTGCCAGGTGGCATAGTGGCGGCCATCGTCGCGCGCGCCCTCGGCCACCTGATTGCCGTTGGACAACAGCACCGGGTACTTGGCCTGCTCGGCGATCAGGGTGGTGGTATACACCGTCATCACATCGGGGCGATCGGGGAAATAGGTGATCTTGCGAAACCCTTCCGCCTCGCACTGGGTACAGAAATTTCCGCCGGAAACATACAGCCCTTCCAGCGCCGTGTTGCCCGCCGGATTGATGATGGTTTCGATCTCCAGGGTGAAGCGATCCGGCACCTGGGCGATGGTCAGGGTGTCGGCGTCCACCGTGTACGCATCTGCCGTGAGTGCACGGCCGTCGAGCCGCAGCGCTGCCAGCTCCAGCTCCTGTCCATCCAGGCACAATGCCCCGGCGGCCTGGCGCTGCCAGCGCGAGCGTGCGGTGACGCGGGTGCGCGTCTCCTCCAGCTCGAAGGTCAGTTCGATGCCCTCGATGCGAAACGGATAGGGCGCGTAATCTTTCAGGTAAATGGTGTTGTTGGACATGAGCAGGACTCGGGTTGGCGCTCCCACGCAGGGTGTGGGAGCGATAAATAACTCACTACAAAGCCAGCGCCACCAGGCAGGTAACCTCGACCACCTCCAGCAGCGCACCGGCGGTGTCGCCGGTGGTGCCGTGGATGTGCTTCATCATCAGGTAACGCAGTAGCCAGGCGACGGCGGCCACAATCAGCAGCAGACGCAGACCCGACCAGCCAAACAGCAGCGGCATGGCCAGCGCAACCAGGCCGAGAATCAACCAGCCGGTGTCGCGCGGCACATGGCGCGCCAGATCGGAACCCAGCCCGTTTTCACGCACATAGGGTGTGGAAAGAAACAGCCATATCAGCATAGTGCGGCCGAGGATCGGCGCGATCAACAGTACCAGCCACAGCTCCGCGCGCAGCAGCGCAGTCAGCGCGGCAAATTTCACCAGCAGCAGCATCACCACCGCCGCCACACCGGCGGGGCCGCTGCGCGGATCCTTCATGATCTCCAGGGTGCGCGCCGGGTCGCCGCGTCCGCCCAGCCAGGCATCGGCGCTGTCGGCCAGACCGTCCAGATGCAGTGCGCCGGTGACGATCACCCATGCGGTCAACAGCAGGGCCGCCTCCAGCCAGGGATCCGGCGTGCCCAGCAGGTAATCCAGCACCACCATCAGCAGACCGATGACACCACCAACCAGCGGATAGGCCAGCAAGGAACGGCCGCGCGCCTCCGGCGTGGGTGCCTGCGCCAGGCGCACCGGAAAACGGGTCAAGAACTGCAGGGCGATGAGGAAGCTTTGCATGGGGGGTTACAGACCAGGGAACGAGGGCGGAATTATAAACCTGAAACCCGCCGCAACTCTTCAGTACCGTGTCACAGGCGCCCGTCGTGGAACACCAGCTGCGGCAAGGCATCGGCGCCGCTGCCATCGACGCGGATACGGCTGATGGCGGCGTTGCCCACCTGCAGACGAAACAGCTTGTCCAGCGGCATGTCCAGTACCTCGCGGATGATCATGCGCATCATGCCGGCGTGCCCCACCACCAGTACATGCTGGCCGGCATAGCGCGCCAGGATATCCTGCCAGCCGGTGACGATGCGCTCCCGGAAGGAATGCAGGCTCTCGGCCCCGGGCGGGGTGTGGTTGAGCGGGTCACGCCAGAAATTGGCCAGCCGCTGCGGATCGTCGGCCAGCAGTTCCGCCGCCGTCCTGCCCTCCCAGGCGCCGAAGCCGATCTCCTTCAGGCGGGCATCCAGTTGCAGCGGCAGGCCGTGACGCGCCGCCAGTTCCTCGGCAAAGGCGGAACAACGGCAGAGGGGCGAACTGACGATGGCCTGCCAGGGGCAGTGATCGCCCACCGCATCACGCATCTGTCGCCAACCCTTTTCGCTCAGGGGATCATCCACCTGGCCGCGGTATTTGCGCCCGCCCACGGGCTCGCCGTGACGAATCAGATCAATCAGAGTGGTGGTGTATTCAGACATGCGCCACACCGTACTGGCCCGGTGCGGGAAACACAAGAGGTCTCTTGCCTGCGATCCAACGTTGTCACGCAGCGCGTGAGGGTATTGCGTCAGTCGTCCTGCGCCGGTTCCAGTACGTCCCCCGCCAGCAGGTGGGTGAACTCTTCCGCAGCCACCGGCCGGCTGAACAGAAAGCCCTGCGCATAGTCGCAACCGAGTTCCAGCAATAACTGCCGCTGGCCTTCGGTTTCCACGCCCTCGGCCACCACGGTCATACCGAGATCATGGGCCAGGGCAATGGTATTGCGCACGATGGTGACGCTATGCGGTGTATCCGGCAGTCCCCTGACGAAGGAGCGGTCAATCTTGAGACGATCGGCGGTAATCTCCTGCAAGCGCGTCAGGCTGGAGTGGCCGGTGCCAAAATCGTCGATGGACAGGCGCAGACCGCGCTGCCGCAGCCAGCGAATGCTGCGGCGGGCACGGCGCGGCAGCGACATGGTGACGGTTTCGGTGATTTCGAGTTCCAATGCGCCGTGTCCCAGACCATGCTCGGTCATGGCGCGGCACAGGCTGCGCAGCAGGCCGCGGCCGAAGAGCTGGCGCGGTGACAGGTTCACCGCCAGAATGAAATCCGGCGCCAGCGCGCGCCAGTGCGCCGCCAGCCCGCAGGCCACGGTGTTGAGCCAGGCGCCGATAGCGTCAATCTGCCCCGTCTCCTCTGCCAGCGGGATGAACAGCTCCGGTCCGATCAGGCTGCCCTCGTCCAGCCAGCGCAGCAGCACCTCGCCGCCGACGATGCGTCCGCTGGCCAGCTCCACCACCGGCTGCACGACGAGGTGCAGATCGTTGCGCGCCAGCGCACCGCGCAGGCGCGTCTCCAGTGTCAAACGGTCATGCACGAAACGATCCCCACCCGGTGCATATACTGCCGTATCGATGCCGGCCTGCTTGGCCTGATACATGGCCTGATCGGCGTGGCGCAACAGGGTGTCGGCATCACCGCCGTGCTCGGGCAGGCAACTTATGCCGACGCTGGCGCTCACATACAGTTCCTGCCCATCGACGACAAACGGATCCGCCAGCGCCGCGTGCATCTTGCGCGCAACCTGCATGGCGGCAGGACAAACGGCTGCGCCGTCGCCGTTGCGCTCGGCGCTGCACACCACGATAAACTCGTCGCCCCCCTGACGTGCCAGCAGATCCCCCTCGCGCAACACACCGCGCAGCCGGGCCGCCACCTGCATCAACAGCGTGTCGCCGACGTGATGGCCGAGAGAGTCGTTGATGTGCTTGAAGCGATCGAGGTCGAGAAACAGCACCGCCAGCGGCAGGGGATGGCGCTGCCCCTGGGCGATGAGCAGACGCAGGTGCTGCAACATGAAGCTGCGATTGGCCAGGCCGGTCAGGCTGTCGTGATAGGCAAGGTGGCGGATACGCTGCTCATCGTCCTTGCGCCGGCTGATATCGACAAAGGCGATTACCGCTCCGGTGAGCGTGCCGTTTTCGCGCAATGGCGTGGCGTGACACTCGACCGGGAAACGGCTGCCATCACGACGGGTAAACACCTCCTCGCCGTGGTAGGCGATACCGTCGCGGAACGCCCCCAGCAGCTTGCAGTCGTTGCGCGGCAGGGGTGTGCCGTCGGTACGGCGGTCATGAAAGGCGTCATGGGCGTTGCGCCCCAACAACTCCTCCTCGCGCCAACCCAGCATGCGCTCCGCCGCCGGATTGAGAAAGCGCAACATGCCGTCACCATCGACGCAATACAGACCTTCACCGAGGGCGGCAATGATGGTGTGCTGATAGTCGTGTGCACGGCGCAGCGCCTCTTCGGCGCGGTGTTGTTCGGTAACGTCGGTGTAGATGCCCACATAGTGCAGCAGCACGCCGGCCGCATCGCGCACCGCGGCGATGGACAGGCGCAACAGCGCCAGGCTGCCATCCCCTCGCCGGTTCCAGATCTCGCCGCACCACTCCCCGCGGGCAGTGATGGCCTGCCACATGGCGCGGTAGAACGCTGCGTCGTGCCGCCCCGACCTGAACAGGCGCACATTCCGGTACATCAGCGTGCGGCCCGGATAGCCCAGCATCTGCCCCAGCGCCGGATTGACTGCCTGGATGGTGCCGTGGGCATCGGTGACCAGAATGCCATCCAGGGCGTGTTCGAACACACTGTCGGCCAGGCGCTGGTATTGCACGTTCTCCTGCCGCGCATCCACCAACTCATTGAAGGCCGCGGCAAGTTCCGCCACCTCCCCCCTGCCATGGGTAGCTGCGCGCGCCGCGCCATCGGGATCATTCTGCAACGCGCGAACGGTGTGCCGCAGCCGCTCCAGGGGGCGCGCATAGGTACTCATCAGAAAGTAACCCGATACCGCCAGCAGCAACGCCATCGCCCCCAGCGTCACTATGGTGAGAAAACCGCGTACCCAGGCGCCGAGCAACTGCTGCTGCACCTGGTGATGCAGCCACTGCACCAGTTGAGTTTCCAATGCGGCCAGCGCCTCCAGCCGGGACGCCGCCACCGCGTTACCGGAAAAATCAACGCTGCCACTGCGCAAGCCGCAACGTCGCAGGACCGGTTCAGGTTGGCCGTGCTCGAGCGCGGCCACCGCCGACGCCAGCGACGGCGGCAACTCCCGCGCCAGTCGCTGCCGTAGCTGTTCCTCCTGACGTACTCGCAGGTTGCACAATTCCAGCACCAAGGCACCGTCAGATGACACATTGCCGGATACCAACAACCACGCCAGCTCCTGATCCTGGGCGGCATAATCCATGGTGCGCAGCAATGCCAGCCAAGCCTCCACTGCGCCGGCCAGTTGACCGGCCCGCACCGCAGGCTCGCGCTCCGCCTGCTCCAGCACCGCCGTCGCCACGGCGCGAAATGCCCACAAAATCTCCAGGCCGTCGGCATGGGCTGCATCCACCTGACGCCGGACCGGCGACAGCGCCGCCGCGCTGTCCAGATCGTGTCGTATGGCCGCATCGGTGATGCCGCGCGCCATGTGCAGTTCGTTGCGTGCCACACCGGCAACCCGGCGCAGACTCGCGGCCTGTTCCTGGTGCAGGGCGTGCAGCAATGTGGATGACCTATGCAACTGGTCGATTAGTCCCTCAGCCACACGCACCTGACGCAAGTGTGCAGCCGCATCCAGCAGTACCGTACCAGCCGGGATCAGCCACAGCCCGCTGAGCGCGGCGGTGAAAAGAAGGAAATAGCGGAAGAGTCGCATAGGGCACGCCGGGGCGGCGGCAGGTAGTTACATGGCAATCAGGCCCTGCTGAAACGCCAACCGCACCAGCTGCGTCGCCGAGCGAATATCCAGCTTGTGCATGATGCGGGTGTGATGCACACCGGCGGTCTTGGGGCTGATGGAAAGAATGCTGGCAATGTCGTTGACCGAGTGGCCCTCGGCCAACAGGCGAAACACCTCAAATTCGCGGGGGGTCAGTGTCGCCAGCGCCGGCTGGGGCGCCGCACAGTCCAACGCCTGCAGGCGCGTGGCCAGGGTTTTATCGAAGTACTTCTCACCGGCCGCTACCCGGCGCACCGCAGAGACGATCTCCGCCGGTTCGGCGCTCTTGGTCAGATACCCCGTTACGCCCATGCCCACAGCCTGATTGAACAAGGCGTCGCTGTCGGACACGCTGAACATGAGAACTTTTGCTGCCGCATCGCGCATGCGGATACGGCGCACGGCCTCCAACCCGCCGATCCCCGGCATGCGCATATCCATCAGCACCATGTCCGGGCGATGTGTCTCGTAGAGACGGTAGGCCTCTTCCCCCGTTGCCGCCTCGGCCACGACCCCGATATTGTTCACCTCCAACAGGCGTCGCATGCCGATGCGCGCCACCGGATGATCATCCGCCACCAGCGCGGAAATTCGCTCACTACCCATCACTACCCGCTTCAATGCCTAACGCAACGGCACACGCCGCCGACCATGCGCCCAAGATGCCTGTTGCCAGGGAAGAGGGAAATAAGCAGATGGCGTATTTTTATTTACCAAGCCCCCCTAGCGCCCATTTAGACTTGGAACAAATCGTGGCGACCCAAGGAAGCTCTGCATAGTTCAGAGCTTCCGCGGCACAGGGAAGTGCCGCGCGGAGAGGCCCGGGACGGCTTATTCAGACCTTCCCCAAAAACGACGCGATAGCCTCATGTCAAAAAAATAACTACAAAAGAGATGTAGGCAGACACACTAGCCCACCCGCGGCGGAATTTTGTCCACGCTCTCATGGTGTGATGACCCCGTGGCGCAGCGCCAGACGCACCAACTGCACCGAGGTGTTCACCTCCAGCTTGTGCATGATGCGGGTGTGGTGCACACCGGCGGTCTTGGGGCTGATGGAAAGAATGCCGGCAATCTCGTTGACCGAATGGCCCTCGGCCAGCAGGCGGAACACTTCGAACTCGCGCGGCGTCAGCCGTTCCAGCAGGCCGCCGCGACCACCGCTGATGGCTCGCCCCACCAGATCGGGGTCGATGAACATCTTGCCCTGCGCCACTGCATGTACGGCCTCGAGCAGGACCGCCGGCGCCGACTGCTTGGTCAGATAACCGGACACCCCCACCTGCAAGGCACGCGACAACATCGCCTCGTTGTCATGAATGCTGAACACCAAGATACGTGCCTCGCCGTCATGCGCCAGGATGCGCCGCGCAGTCTCCAATCCGCCGATACCCGGCATGGCGAGGTCCAGCACCACCACATCAGGATGCGTTTCCTGGTACAGGCGCACCGCCTCCTCGCCGCTGTCCGCTTCGGCCACCACCATGCCCTGGTTCACTTCCAGCAGGCGCCGGAACCCGGTGCGCACGACTGGATGGTCGTCCACCAGCAACACCCGAATCGCATCATCTTTCATGCTGCACCTCGCGCTTTGTCAACGGCAGCGAGACATGGATGGTCGTCCCCATGCCAGGCCCCGTGGTCAGATGAAACTCTCCGCCGGCCGCCAGGGCACGCTCACGCATGCCAATCAAGCCATAGCCGCGCCCGTTGGCACTGCGTTCGATACCGCGGCCATCGTCGCGGATGCGCAACTCGAACTCCCTATCCAGGGTACGCAGCACCAGTTCGATACGGTTCGCTTCGGCATGTTTGACGATATTGGTCAAAGCCTCCTGCACGATGCGGTAGGCCGCCAACTCCACTTCATGGGACAGCGGCGGCAAAGAGTCCAGCGTCGCCTCCACTGTCAGTTCCGGATGATGGCTGCCGCATTGGCGCAACAGCTCCTGCAACGCCGCTGCCAGACCGAGATCATCCAGCAGTGCGGGTCGCAGTCGGTGCATCATGCCGCGCACCACACCATAGACCTGTCCAGCCACCGCATTGATGGCCCCGGCGCATTCACTGATGGTGGAGCTGCGATCGCGATTGATCTGTAGCACGCATTCCGCCTCGGCGCGGATGGCGGTAAGCGATTGCCCCAGCTCGTCGTGCAGCTCGCGCGCCAGATTGGCGCGCTCCTCTTCCTGAATGGCCAGCGCCATGCGCGCCAGCTGGCGGTTCTCTTCCAGTAGCCGCGCCGTCTCCTCCTCAGCGTGCTTGCGTGCGGTGATGTCCTCCCCTACGGACTGAAATTCGCGGATAGTGCCATCGTCGTCGAACAGGGCGCGATCCACCCAGCGCTCCCAACGTTGCGTGCCGTCGTGCTGCGTCACCGGGTATTCCATCACCACCACCGGCTGCTCGCGATACAAGGCCGCATCAAAGCGATCGGCACCGGGATGAAACAATGGAAATCCGCCCTGCCGCATGAGTTCCTCACGCGACACCTGGAAGTGACGGCAATAGGCCTCATTGACGTAGCTGATGCGGCCATCGGGATACCAGCGGCAGATCATCTCCGGAATATCTTCCAGGATGGTGTGATAGAAATGTTCGCGCCGCTGCAGTACCTGCTCGGCTGCGCGGCTCTGCGCCAGGTCTTCGCGCAGGCTCTGCAACGCCGCTCGATCGCTGCGCCGTACCTGGCGCTGGCGTCCCACACACCACAACAACACGGCACCGCTCAACACCAGACCGGCACCTGCCATCAGCAGCAACGGCATATCGAGGGGTACACCGCTTCCGAGCCAACCGCCCAACACCCCGCCAAACGCAGCGGCCGCCACCAGTGCCGCCAACCCGGGCCAGCGGGTATTCCAGGCAGAAATGTGGTCGCTGTCCGGCAGCATAGCTCACCCCGTTACGAGGCCGGCCACTAGCCCAACGCGTTGCTCGGCCGTCCGATGAAATAGCCCTGCACGTAATCGATGCCCGCCTCACGCACGTGGGCCATCACCTCCGCATCCTCGACGAACTCGGCGATAGTTCGAATACCGAGGTCACGAGCCATGGCTGCCATATGGCGCACGAACACCTGGTCGCGCTCATCGTGCATCAGATTGATGATGAAGTCACCGTCGATCTTCACGTAGTCGATGGGGAAGTGCTTGAGGTAGTGGAACGAGGAGAAACCGGAGCCGAAGTCATCGATGGCGAACTGAAATCCGTGCGCCTTGAGTTCGGTGACGAAGGTCTGCAGCAGGGCCAGGTTGCGCACCGTCTCGCGTTCGGTCAGCTCGAACACCACCTGTGATGGGTTGATCCCGCAGCCCGCCACCAGGCGTTCTACCGTGGGCATGAACTCGCCCAGGATCAGGGCCTTCGGCGACAGGTTGACGAACAGCTTGCCCTGGTAGCCGGTGCGGCGCATCGTCTCGAAGGCGTGCTCCATCACCTGATAGTCCAGCTTGTGCACCACGCCCATGCGCTCGGCCACGTCGATGTAATCACCGGCCACCGCCACCTGCCCGTCCTCGCCCTGCATACGGCTCAACACCTCGAAGGCGAAGGGGCCACTGTCGGCGGTAGTGACGATGGGCTGGAAATAGGGCACAAAACGCTTTTCCTCCAGTGCGGCGAGGATGCTGAAACTTTGCGCGCCGATGCCGCGGTAGATCTCAGCGACATCCTCATTGCCGGCGAGCAGCACGCGGTTCTTGCCCTCGCTCTTGGCGCGGTACATGAGATTGTCAGCGATGAGAAACAGATCACGCGCGGCCTCGGCATGGTCCGGACACATGGCGATGCCGATGGAAATAGTGACGCGCACAGCTTTGCCATCCGGCGCCGTCAGGCTCAGTTGCGACGCCTCCTCCACCAGACGTTGAGCCGCCGTCATGGCCTGATTCTCCGGGGCATCGGTGAGCAGCACCACGAATTCGTCGCCGCCATAGCGCGCCACCACGTCGCCGTGGCGAAACACTTGCTTGAGCAGGTTGGCGAAGGCCTGCAGGAAGGCGTCGCCGAAAGTGTGGCCGTAGGTGTCGTTGACACCCTTGAAGTTATCCACGTCGATCATCAGCAGACCGATGCGCTCTTCCTTGCGCTTGGCGCGGTCCATTTCATATTCCAGCAACTCCCAGAAGGCGCGCTGGTTGTACAGGTGGGTGAGCGGGTCGCGCGTGGCGTAGTACTCCAGTTCCTTGGTGTACTTGTAGATGGCCTTCACCGAACCCACCACGTTGAGCAGGGTAGAGAGGATGCTCTCCATCACCAGCAGGCGCATCGGGTCCTTGCCCAGGCCAGCCTGCACACCGATGCCGACGATGCCACCGATCTTCGGTGTGTCCACGAACAGGCTCTTGCTCTGTAGCTCGATGTCGCTCTCGGAAAGATTCGGCATGTCGCGGCTGGCATCGGCAGTGTTGTGATTGACTTCCACCGAGGCCATTCCCTTGAAGTAGGGGTGCCGTTGCAGCACTGCACGCACGCTGCGCTCGAGCACCTGGGTCATATGCGGCGTGGGACGGTTGCGCCAGAAGATTTCCAGGTCGAAGACTTCCTCTTCCACCTTGAACACGGAGAACAGTACATAGGCCTCCATCACCTTGTTGATCTCCAGCAACAGGTGATTGACGTACTCGCGCCAGTCGCGCACCACCTCGGAGGTGATGATGAAGCGCTCCAGCAGGCGGATCTCGAACTCCAGCAGGTCTTTGTCCACGGCAAACTCGCGCAGCCTCTCCACCAGGGCGCGCACCTCGCCGAGGATGTCATCCAGCTCACGGAAGCCGACTTGGGACTCATCCATGGCGAAGTGAGCCAGATCGGAGACCTTGTTGACCTGGCCAACGCGGCCGCGCAGCAGTTGCACCGAATGGTCGATACGACTGTGGATGAACATCGCCACCAGAAAAGCGCCCACCAGCATCACCGGCACCACCAGCCACAGTGCCGCCATGAAGCCGGCGCGGGCCCGCTCCAGTACCGGGCGCAGATCCTGGCGCAGATCGATCACGCCCAGTGTGTCCCCTACGGCGGCATTGCTGTGGCAGCCCAGGCACTCCTGGCGCGCCAACAGAGGATAGACGTGGCGCAGGCCGTCGTCGTCCTCGCGCACCACGTTGCGGCCATCGGCGAAGGCCTGGCGGATGGCGGCGTCGGGCAGCGGTTGCTCGATGGGGCCGTACAGCGCCTCGACCAGGTCGCCGCGGTAAATCTCCAGGCTGTAGGGAGTATCAGAAAACCGGCCGCGCATGGCGGCGAGGAACTCTTCCAGTTCGGCACGGGTCCAGCCCTTGCGCATGACCTGGAACATGGCGTCAAAGGTCTGTCCCGCCAGCACGCCGGACACCTCGCGGGCATCCTCGCGCACGGTGCGATCATAAAGCGACGCCACCACCGCATAGGCCCCCGCAAACAACAGCAGGGAACCGGCCAAAGCGGCGAGCAGCATGAAGCCTTTGATGGTACGAAATAGATGCCACATGACGATGGCCTTTAGTTTTTTTTATGGAAAACCTGCGGCGGCAACTATCACACACCCGCCGCATGCCAAGGTATTGGGATATTCCTTACCTTCAAGAATAGCCCAGTAAAAATGTAAAGAAAGACATATCCCACGGCCTATCGTTGGGCTTGTCTTGTGCTGAAATCCGTCCCGCGCAGAGGGTCGCAGCCGTTACGCTTCCGATACCCCGGCCTCGGCAAAGGTCGCCATCTCGCTGTGCAGGCGGCAGGCCAGTTGCAGCAGCGGCAGCGCCGTCGCCGCGCCACTGCCTTCACCGAGCCGCAGCCCCATGCTCAACAGCGGGTGCGCCTCCAGCGCCGCCAGCAGGCGGCCGTGACCGCGCTCGGCGGAGTGGTGAGAAAACAGCAGCCAGGGACGGACCGACGGATTGATCTGCACTGCCATCAACGCCGCCGTGGTGGTGATGAAGCCATCCACCAGCACCGGCACGCCGGCCTGCGCCGCGGCAATATAAGCGCCGGAAAGTGCGGCGATCTCGAAACCACCCACGCAACGCAGGATGTCCAAGGGCTGTTCCAGTTCCTCGCGGTGCCGGGCCAAGGCACGGCGCACCACCTCGGCCTTGTGGCCGATACCGGCCGCATCGAGTCCGGTGCCGGCGCCGGCCACCAGGGCGGGGTCCAGGTGGAGAATGGCGCAGGCCACCGCCGTGGCCACCGTGGTGTTGGCGATCCCCATCTCGCCGCCGATGAACAGATCCATGCCATCGGCGAGGCCACGCTCGACAGCCTCACGCCCGGCAGCCAAGGCGTCGTGCAACTGCTCTGCGCCCATCGCCGGGCCACGGCAGAAATTGGCGCTGCCGTTGCCGGCACGGCGGCTCACTACCCCAGGCAGCGGCTCCACTGCGCTCGCCGCCCCTACGTCCACCACCTCCAGCACTGCGTTCAAATGCCGCGCCAACACGCTGATGGCGGCGCCGCCGCGGGCAAAGTTGCGGATCATCTCCACCGTCACCGCCTGGGGAAAGGCCGACACCCCCTCGGCGGCCACGCCGTGATCGGCGGCAAACACCACGATACGCACCCGCTCCAGCTGCGGCCGCTCGCGGCGCTGCAAGCCGGCCAGCTCGATGGCCAGTTCCTCCAGTCGCCCCAGCGCGCCGGGCGGCTTGGTCAACATCCCCTGCCGCGCCTGGGCGGCGGCAATGGCAGTGGCGTCGGGCGCAGGGACACCCTGCTGCAGCCAGGCTTCAGACATTGACATAATCCTTGTGTGGAAATTGACGATGGGGCGCATTGTGACCCAACCGGGCACAAATGCAAAAGATTTGGATCAAGAAACGCCCGAGTGTTTAATAGGGTTTCACTTGAGTGCCAACGGCAGCCCGGCCACCACCAGGGTGACGCGATCGCACAGCGCCGCCAGGCGCTGGTGCAGACGCCCCGCCTCGTCACGGAAACGACGCGCCAGGGCGTTGTCGGGGACGATGCCCCAGCCTACCTCGTTGCTGACCAGCAGGATCTCGCCGGACAGTTCGGGCAGGGTGGCATAGAGGGCGTCGACCTCCTGTTGCAGGCGTGATTCATCGGCCAGCAGGTTGCCGAGCCACAGGGTGAGGCAGTCGACCAGCAGGCAGCGATCGGGGGCCGCCTGGGCGCGCAGCGCGGCCGCCAGCGCCAGCGGCTCCTCCACCAGCCGCCAATGACCCGGACGCTGGGCACGGTGGTGCGCAATGCGCTGCGCCATCTCTGTATCCAAGACCTCGGCAGTGGCGAGGTACACCACGTCATGGCCGGACTGCGCCGCCAGGTGTTCGGCATGACGGCTCTTGCCCGACCGGGCGCCGCCGAGGATGAGGTGCTTCATGGGGTGGTGACACGAAATGCCGTGGCGGCCAATCAGAGCGCACCCGCCAGCGTAAAGATCGCCAGCACGGCGAGCCACACCAGGGCGGCGCGGCGGATCAGGGCCAGTGCCTCGCGGATGTAGCTGTCTTCCTCCAACAGGTCCAGCGGCGCCTCTTCGTCTTCCGCCGGCTGGTAGCGCAAGGCACCAAAACCGCTGGCAATGAGGATGAAGCGGCTGTCCTCCAGCCACTTGGGCGCCTCCTCGCGCCAGTAGTGCATGGCGTCCACGAAGCTGCCGCTCAGGGCATAAGCCAGCGCGGTCAGCCGCGCCGGCAGCCAGGCCAGGATGTGGTGCAGGCGCCGCGCCGCACCGGCAAAGACCGACTGTTCCGCCGCCGTGCTGCGCTGCATGACGCAGGACAGCCGGTACAACAGCGCCCCTACCGGACCGAGCACGATGAACCAGAACAGCACGCCGAAGAAGCGCTCATTGGCCTCCGCCAGCATGGTCTCCAGCATGGCGCGGGTCAGCTTGCGGGAGTTCTCCACTTCACTGCCACCGAGCAGATCGGCGGCGTGCAGCATGGCTGCCTCCTCGTCGTCACGCTCGCGCGCATCGAGAAAGGCCTCCACCTCCGCCTCCAGATCGCGCGGCCCGAAACTGAACAACAACACCAGCAGGGCAAATAGAAAGAACACTGCCCAACCGAGCGCGCCGAACAGGACGCCCAGCAGCAACACCGCCACGACCGGCAGCAACACCGCCGCCGCCACACCGGCCGGACCATCGGCCCAGGGCTGACGCCGGATCTGATTGACCAGGGCATCGAACCAGCCGAAGCGGCGCATCTCCTCCAGCGAACCGAGGAAACGTTCAAGAAAGAGGCTGAGCAGTATCGCGATCAGGGTCATAGCCGTTCCATGCAGGGCAGCGCTCCATGCGCTGCACGCTAGTTTCAAGTTTCAGGCCGCCGCTTGCAAGTCAGACCGGTGGCTAGAGTGTCACCGGCGAGACAAATCCGGGCGGCTTGAGCGCCAGCACGGCGCATTCGACCTTGTGCAGTATAGTCTCTGCCGTGTTGCCGATGAGCAGACCGGGGATACCGCTGCGGCCGATGGTTCCCATCACGACGAGATCGGCGTCCAGTGTCTGGGCCAGCATCGGCACCTCCTTGCTGGCGTTGCCACGCGGCAGGTGCAGGTGTGGCGCCAGAAACTCCATCGCCTCCATGCCGATCCAGCCGGCCGCCGCCATCATCAGATCGTTCAGCCACAATTCATGGCGCTGCCGCTCCAACGCCACGTATTCAGCGATATTGGCCTCGCTGGAGCTGGAACCCCACACCCGCAGCACGTTCTCCGCCGCCGCCTCCCACACATGCACCACATGCAGCTCGGCAGACTCCGCCAGCGCCTGCGCCGCGGCCAGTTCGAGAATATGGCGATTGAGCTCCACCGCCTCGTCCGGCCGCGAGGGATCGAAATCCACCGCTGCCAGGATGCGCTGGTAGGGCACGCGTCCGCCCGGCTTGAGCAGCCACACCGGGCAGGGGCACTTGCGCAGCAGGTGCATGTCATTGCTGCCAAACAGCAGCGCCTTGAGATTGGCATCCGCCGTGGCCGGCTTGAGCACCAGGTCATAACCATGGCGCAACACCTCACGGATCACCTCCAGATAACCACGGCCGAACACCACCTTCACCTGTGGCGCCGGGGCCTCCGCCACCTCGCGCAGCAGTGCGGCCACATGGTCGGCAAAGCGCTGGCGCAGTGCCTGCTCCACCGTCGCCGGCACCACGTCCGCCACCGCCGGCACCGGCTCCAGCACCGTCAGCACGGTGAACCGCGCCTGGTTGTTCTGTGCCAGGGCCGCGGCACGTTCCAGCACCCAGCGCTGGTCCGCTTCGGCATCGATCACGCACAGGATGTTGTTGAACCGTTGCATGGCTTGTCCCTCAGTTCGTTATGGCGCTCTCGTCGGCATCAGGTCAGGACGCTCTTGTCATTCTCCAGCACAGCATACAACCGCGACCAGTCGAAGCGGGGGCCGGGATCGGTCTTGCGTCCCGGCGCGATGTCGCTGTGGCCGGCAATCTGCCCGCCCGCCAGCGACGGATAGGCGGCGCGCAGAGCAGCGATCACCTCACCCAACACCAGATACTGCACCGACTCATAGGGCAGATCATCGCTGCCCTCCAGTTCGATGCCGATGGAAAAATCATTGCAGCGCTCGCGCCCGCAGTGGGACGACACGCCCGCATGCCAGGCCCGCCGGTGGAACGGCACATACTGCACCAACGCGCCGTCGCGGCGGATCAGCAGGTGCGAAGACACGCGCAGCTGATGGATGTCCTGAAAATAGGGATGGGCCGCCGGGTCGAGGCTGTTGGTGAACAAGGCATCGATCCACGGACCGCCAAACTCACCCGGCGGCAGGGAAATGCCATGGATGACGATGAGGTCCGGCAGCACGTCCGCAGGCCGCTCGTCGCAATTGGGCGAAGGCTGCTGGCGCGCCTCCCGCAACAGGCCGCTGGCCGCGTCCACATGCAGACTCATGGCGCCTCCTCGGCCGGCCCGGCCAGCGCCGCATCAATGGCCGCACGCAGCCGCTCCGCCTGGGCCTCGCTGTGCAGCACGCAGTGATACTCGCCGTCACGGAACAGAAACATGGCAGGCAGATGAAACACGCCGAATTCGCGCGTCAGCGCCATGTCGCGTTCGGCATCCACCTCGAACAGGTGCACATCGGCAAACAGGTCGTGCCGCTCGCGCACCACCTGCTTCAGACGCTTGCAGGCGCCGCAGGCCGGTGCGGTGAACAACACCAGACTGACGCCCGGCGTCGCCGCCAGGCGGTGATGGAAATCACCGGCCAGGGGGGTCAGAACCGGCACAGGCCGCCGAACACCAGATTTGTGAAGCTGACGATGCCCACCACCTTGCCGTTCTCGATCACCGGTGCGCGGGTGAGGTCGAAACGGGTGAACAGCCGCGCGCAGTAGCGGATGTCCATCTGCGGATCCACCGAGATCACCGGCTTGGCCGTCACCTCATATACATTGACCCGCTCCGGCGCGCGGTCCTGCCCCAGCACATGGCGGGCGATGTCGGACACCAGCAACATGCCGTATTCGTCATCGTCGTGCCGCTTGTCGACGATCAGGCATTCAGCGTTGACCTTGCACATCAGGGCCAGCGCCTCGCTCACCGTGGCCATGCTGTCGACCGTATCGAAGCGGGTGTTCATCACATCGCGTACCCGCACCACATTGCGCTCGCTCATAGCTGCTCCTCCACCACCGGGGTCAACTTGCGCACCTGTTGCGCCACACCCACGGCATCCTCCACATCAATCTGGAAGGCAATACCGGTACCCGGCGTGTCGTCGAACTGACCGACCTCGGCGATCTTTTCCAGTATCTTGCGCGCCAGATGCTCCTCCACCAGGAACAATACCATGTCGCGCTGCGTCTCCACGGCCAGGCCGAAGAACGTCTTGGCCTGGCGCAGCCCTTCGCCGCGCGCCTGGCTGACCACGGTGGCACCGGTGGCGCCGGCCTCGCGTGCGGCTTTCAGCATCGCATCGGTCTTGTCATCCTCCACCAGGGCTATCAACAGCTTGAAATGCATGATCCCACCTCCTCGTCAGAAAACGTCCATCACGCCTTGCCACGCCAAACCGCCAACTGGGCGTAACCCATTACCGTCAGTGCCGGTCCCACCGCGGTGACCGCCAGCAGACCGAAACCATCGGTGGCACTTGCTCCATCCAGTTGTGTTGCCACACCGATACCTACCGCCACCAGCAGGGGCGCGGTTACCGTGGAGATGGTCACCACGCCCGTATCCAGCGCCAGATTCACCACCAGGCGCGGTGTCACCCGTGCCTGCAGATACAGAATTACGAACAGCACGGCCAACAGTGGAAACAGGGGCACCCCCAACATCATGCGCAGCAGGCCGAGACAGGCGCCAAGGCCGATCCCCACCGCCACTGCCAGACGCAATCCCCAGGGCTGGATGGCACCACCGGACAATTGCGATGCGCGGTGCGCCACCGTGGTCAATACCGGCTCCGCCAGTGCCGCCGCGAAACCCAGCGCGCCCAAAAACAGATAGAGCTGCGACAGACTCATCGCCGTCGCCTCCACCGCAGTGGCCGCCAGGGTACCGGCCACCTCACGCCCCAACGGGAACACGGTGTACTCCAGGCCGTACAAGACCAGCGCCAGACCAACGACCAGCAGCCCCAGGCCGATGGCCACCTGCGCCGGGCGGCGCAGCGGTCGTCGCAGCACCAGGCCTTGAAACACGGCCAGCACCAGGACGATCGGCAGCAGATCGTTGATGACGACCAGCAGAGCGCGCCCCGCCTCCGCCATCATCGCAACCAGCCCCACAGCAGTACGCACAGCGGCGGCAACAACAGCGCTGGTGCCACCATACCGAATCCATCAATCAGGGATGAACGCTGGGCCAGGCTGGCGGCCAGGCCAATCCCCAACGCCACCACCACCGGCACCGCCAGCGTGGACATGGCGGAGATACCCATATCGAAGGCTAGGGTGGTCATCAGCGGCGGCGCCAGCAGGATCAGCAACAACAACGGGATCAACAACACCAGCAGCAGCAACGGTAGCGGCCAGCCACGCAGGATGCGAACGATACCCAGAACGACGGACAGCGCAATGCCAAGCGCGGTGGCGAGCCGCAAACCCCATGCGAAGGCCGTAGCGTCACCAGCGGAGATATGTCCCCCTTCCACTGCCGCCTGCGCCGTCTGCATCGCCACCGCCGCCAGCGCCGGCTCCGCCACGGTAGCGCCGAAACCCAGGGTAAAGGCAAACAGCAGCAACCAGCCCAGACTGCCCTTGCTGACAAAATCATGGGCAATGCCCTCGGCCAGGGGGAACAGCGTGAACTCCAGCCCCTTCACCACCAGGGCGAGCCCCACCACCAACACCAGGCCGCCGATCAGCAGATCACCCAGTGGAGGCAGTGCCGCCCCCAGGGCCAGGGCGAAACCGAGCAAGACCACCGCCAACGGCGCCAAGGTCACCGCACTTTCGCGCGTGGCTTGCAACAAATCCTGCAGCAGTCGCAACATCGACCCCGGTCCCCGTTCAATGCGGCAACTTGACGCCCACGCTCAACACCTGATCACCGTGCATTTCTTTGATCACCAATTCGATACTGCCGAGCGGCAGGCGATCGCCCGGCACCTGGCGGCCGTGGAAGTGCTCGGCGAACAGCTGTGCCAAGGTTTTGCCGCTGTACTCCGGCGGTACGCTGATGCCGTAGACCAGTGCCATGTCCTCCAGCCGGGCATCACCCTTGAGCACGAACTCACCGAAAAACTGGCGCTTGGCCGTTTCCGTCTGCGTGCTGCTGGGGACGAACATCCGTTCCAGCTGCGACAGGGCCTGGCGGAAGGCGAGCACGTAGACAAAATCACCGATACGAAAGTTCTCCGCCTGCCGTATATCCAGCGGCTCGCCCTCACGCACCAGGCCAGCGAGCCGGCAACCCTGGGGCAGCGTCACGTCGACCAGCGAACGCCCGGTGATGGGGGTGCGCTCCGCAACCTCATATACCGCGAGCTCGAAATCCGGCTGCCCCGGAATATCCAGGCCGACGCGGTGCAGGCCAACAGACTGCCGCGGCACGTTCAGCCCGAGTCTGCGCGCCAGCGGCGCCACCGACCAGCCCTGGACAATGAGCGACACCAGCACCACGAAGAACGCTGTATTGAAGAACTCGCGCGCATGTTCCAGTCCTGCCAACATGGGGAACAGCGCCAACACGATGGGCACCGCACCGCGCAACCCCACCCAGGCAATGAACAACTGCTCGCGCCCGGGCAGACGGAATGGCTTCAGACACAGTGCCACCGCCAGCGGCCGCGCCACGAACATCAGGATGGCGGCAATGAACAGCGCCTGACCGGCATGGTCCAGCAGCTCCGATGGCTGCGCCAGCAATCCCAGCACCAGAAACAGACCAATCTGCGCCAACCAGGCCATGCCATCGTGAAAGCGCAGGATGTTGTGTCCCGCCTGGAGCGGTTTGTTACCCACCACCAGACCAGCCAGATAGACCGCGAGGAAACCGCTGCCATCAATACTGGCTACCGCGCCAAACAGCGCCAAGGCACCTGCCAACACCATCAGTGGATACAGACCTGGCGTCAGCCGGATGCGATTGACCATCTTCACTAGCAGCCAACCGCCGCCCACGCCAGCCAGGCCACCCAGGCCCATCTGCTTGATGAACTCCAGCAGCCAGTGCCACTCCAACACGCTCCGACCCGTTGCCAGCGCCTCCACCAGCACGATGGTGAGAAAAATCGCCATCGGATCGTTGCTGCCCGACTCAATCTCCAACGTGGCGCCGACGCGCTGCTTCAGTTCTATGCCTTGATTGCGCAGCAGGGAGAACACAGCCGCCGCATCGGTGGAACCGACAATGGCGCCGATCAACATACCCTCCATCCAATGCAGGTCGAAGGCCCACATGGCCGCCCAGCCGGTGATGACTGATGACACCAACACGCCAAGGGTGGACAGTAACAAGGCCGGGCGTAGACCGACACGGAAGGTGTTGACCTCAGTGCGCATACCGCCATCAAACAGGATCACCGCCAACGCCAGGCTGCCAATGAGATGGGCGCTCTGCACGTCGTCATACTTGATACCACCCGGTCCCTGCTCGCCCATCAGCATGCCCAAGCCGAGGAATGCCAGCAGTAACGGCATACCCACACGCGCCGACAACAGGCTGGCATAGACGCTCACCAGCAGCAGGGCGCCCATGGCGAGGATGATGTAGTTGGTCAGTTCCAAGATGGAGTATCGAATTGGGCAAGGTTACCGCTGCGGGCGAGCGGACAGTGTTCATAGCATATAACGAAAGCGCCGGCCGGTGCCGACGAAGTCCCCACGCAACGTGTGGCAGGAAATCACGCCGGTGATGCGACGAGCCTGCCACCGTGATTTGCCGAAAACGAGCCTTGCGGGAAACACCAGTAAGGTTACCATGACTGGCTGTCCTTCACCCTGCGAGATGCACCATGCCACTGACTGCGATCCTGGTTGCCACAGACTTCTCCCGCGGCAGTGACGACGCCCTGCAACGGGCCTGTCACCTCGCCGCGGAACACGACGCCACCCTTGCCGTGCTGCACGTCGTGGCTATGGCAAAGGGCAAGGAACACGCCTGGCTGCCGCCGGAACTGACCCTGCCGAGGGAGGGTGTGGCCGAGGTGCAGGAGCAGCTCCATCAGCGCATCAACACCCTCTGCCCCCACGCCCCGCCTCTGCATACTGTGGTGCGGCAGGGCCGCCCCTGCGAACTGATCACCGCCGCCGCCGACAAGGCCGACCTCATCGTGGTGGGCGCACACGGCAGTCACCGCTGGATGGACGGTCTCATCGGCAGCACGGCGGAACGCGTGGTGCAGCATGCTCAGCAGCCGGTACTGGTGGTGCGTCGACCGCCACAGGACAGCTACCGCCGCGTGGTGATTGCCACAGACTTTTCGCCCCACTCGGCGCGCGCCCTGGCTGCGGCGGCGAATCTGGCGCCGCAGGCCGAACTGCACCTGCTCCATGTGCACCACGCCTGGCATGTCCAACAGGGCACCGTGTCGGAGGACGCGCTGCGTTCTCTGGAACAGGCGGCGCAGACACCATTGCAAGCCCTGCTGGAGCGGGCCAAGGTGGAGGCAACGCGCGTGCGCCTGCACCTGCGCTTCGGCCACCCCGCCGCCGAGATCACCGCCTTTGCCGCCGCCCTGGATGCCGATGTGGTGGCGGGAGGTACCCGAGGCTACTCCCATGCCGCCGGCGTCCTGCTCGGCAGCACCAGCGCGAGCCTGCTGCGCGGGACAGAATCGGATATGCTGCTGTGCCCATAACCACCCACAACAACCAACCGGGAGCACCATGCAAGCACCCATTGATTGGCTGACCGCCTTCACCGGCCAGATCGCCGGCCTGCTGTGGGGCAATCCCCTCACCCTGTTGCTGCTGCTCGGCACCGGCCTGTATCTCACCCTGCGCCTCGGCCTGATCCAGCTGCGCGGTTTCCGCCACGCCACCCAACTGGTCGGCGGCCGCTACACCGACCCGAGCCACCAGGGCGAGGTGTCGCACTTCCAGGCCCTGGCCACCGCCCTCTCCGCCACCGTCGGCACCGGCAATATCGCCGGCGTCGCCACCGCCATCACCCTGGGCGGTCCCGGCGCCCTGTTCTGGATGTGGATGACCGCCTTCTTCGGCATGGCCACCAAATTCACCGAATGCACCCTGGCGCTGAAATTCCGCGAGGTGGCGCCCGATGGCAGCGTGGCCGGCGGCCCCATGTACACCCTGCTGCACGGCCTCAAGATGAAGCGCATGGCCGTGCTGTTCGCCGTGTTCGCCCTCGTCGCCTCCTTCGGCATCGGCAACATGGTGCAGGCCAACTCGGTGGTCGACGGCATCGCCTTCATCTGGCCCGAACTGCGTCAGGACGCCTGGCTGGTGGGCGTGGTGATGGCGATCCTGGTGGGGCTGGTAATCCTCGGCGGCGTCAAGCGCATCGCCCGCGTCGCCGCCGCCCTGGTACCGTTCATGGCGATCCTCTACATCGCCGCCGCGCTGATCGTGCTGTTCAACCACATCGAGGCCATCCCCGGCGCCTTCGTCACCATCTTCAACTACGCCCTCAATCCCTGGGCGGTGGGTGGCGCCGCCGTGGGCGAGGCCATCCGCTGGGGCGTGGCGCGCGGCCTGTTCTCCAACGAGGCCGGCCTGGGCTCCTCGCCCATGGCCCATGCCGCCGCCAAGACCAACGAGCCGGTGCGCGAGGGCCTGGTGGCGATGCTGGAGCCGTTCATCGACACCCTGGTGATCTGCACCATGACCGGTCTGGTAATCGTGGTCAGTGGCGCCTGGGAGGTACGGCCAGAGGAGATGAAGGGTGCCGCCTTCACCGCCTTCGCCTTCAGCGAGTCCCTCGGCTCGGGCGGCGCCATCGTGGTCGGCCTCGGCCTGGCCCTGTTCGCCTTCTCCACCATCATCGCCTGGTCCTACTACGGTGACCGCTCGGCCTACTTCCTGTTCGGCGAAAAGGCAGTGATGCCCTACCGCGTGGTGTTCACCCTGCTGGTGGTGGTGGGCGCCGCCGTGCCGCTGGAGCTGGTGTGGAACATCGCCGACATCACCAACCTGCTGATGGCCCTGCCCAACCTGCTGGCGCTGGTGCTGCTCGCCGGCCTGGCGAAAAAGCTGAAGGACGATTATTTCAAACCGTAGGATGGGTGGAGCGAAGTGGAACCCATCGGCATGCCCATGATGGGTTGCGCTGCGCTCCACCCATCCTGCCAAGTATCATTCCTGTACAATCACGCCATCCCATTCCCAACTGATAGAGACCCATCCCATGACCGCAAAGATCACCGATTCCGGACTCAAATACGACGACCTGGTGGAAGGCAACGGCGACACCGCCACGGCCGGCCAGATGGTCACCGTGCACTACACCGGCTGGCTGGAGAACGGCCAGAAGTTCGATTCCAGCAAGGACCGCAACGACCCGTTCCGCTTCAAGCTGGGCGCCGGCCAGGTGATCCGCGGCTGGGACGAGGGTGTGGCCGGCATGAAGATCGGCGGCACGCGCAAGCTCACCATTCCCGCCCACCTCGGCTACGGCGCGCGCGGCGCCGGCGGCGTGATCCCGCCCAACGCCACGCTGATCTTCGACGTGGAGCTGCTGGCGTTGAACTGATGCAGCCGAACGGCATTTCCATCCACGACGTGCGCGAGGACGTGCGCCGCGCCCTGCAGGAAGACGTGGGCAGCGGCGACATCACCGCCGCGCTCATCGACGCCGACAAGCAGGCCGAGGCCACGGTAATCAGCCGTGAGCGTGCGGTGCTGTGCGGCCGGCCCTGGTTCGAACAGGCGTTTCTGTTACTGGACGAAGCCGTGCGCATCCACTGGCGCGCGCAGGACGGCGACACGGTGGAACCCAATCAGATCCTCTGCGTCGTCTACGGCCCGGCGCGCGTGCTGCTCACCGGTGAGCGCAGCGCCCTCAACTTCCTGCAAACCCTGTCCGGCACCGCCACCGCGGCACGCCGCTACGTGGAGGCCCTGGGCGACAGCGGCGTGCAGTTGCTCGATACACGCAAGACCATCCCCGGCCTGCGCCGGGCGCAGAAATACGCTGTGCGCTGCGCCGGCGGGCGCAATCACCGCATGGGCCTGTACGACGGCGTGCTGATCAAAGAAAACCACATCGCCGCTGCCGGCTCCATCGTGCGCGCCGTGGACCAGGCGCGCCATCACGCGCCGCGTGGCATCCCGGTCGAAGTGGAGGTGGAGGATTTGCAGCAACTGCACGAAGCCTTGGCGGCCGGTGCCGACATCGTGCTGCTGGACAACATGGAGCCGGATCTGCTGCGCCAGGCAGTGGCCATCAACAAGGGCCAGGCCAGGCTGGAGGCATCCGGCGGCATCACTCTGGACAACATCCGCGCCATCGCCGACACCGGCGTCGACTACATCTCCATCGGCGCCATCACCAAGCACGTGCAGGCAGTGGACCTGTCGATGCGCATCGTCATTTGATTACAGCAGCTTCTCGAACTCCGCCGCCGGCACCGGCGTACTGAAGTGGAACCCCTGCACATAGTCGCAGCCCTGCTGTTGCAGGAAGGACAGTTGCGCCGCCGTCTCCACACCCTCCGCCACCACGCGCAGGCCCAGGCTGTGTGCCAGACCAATGGTGGCGGAGACGATGGCGGCATCCTCCTGGCTGCGTTCGATGTCGCGGATGAACACGCGATCGATCTTCAGCTCATCGAGGGGGAAGCGCTTGAGGTAACTGAGCGAGGAATAGCCGGTGCCGAAATCGTCCATGGCGATGCCGAAGCCATGGGCATGCAGCTGCGCCAGCATGCGGATGGTCTCCAGCGCATCGTCCATCAGCATGCTCTCAGTCAGCTCCAGGGTGAGCTGCGACGGGGCGATGCCGGCCTCCTGCACGATGCGCGCCGCCAGGGCAATGAAGTCCGGCTGATGGAACTGGCGCGCGGAAATATTTACCGACACACGCAGCGCGCCATGCCCCTGTTGCCGCCACTGCGCCAGCTGGCGGCAGGCGTCGCGCAACACCCATTCGCCAATGGGGATGATCAGCCCGGTCTCCTCCGCCAGCGGAATGAAGTCTGCCGGCGGGATCAGCCCCAGTTCAGGATGGTGCCAGCGCAGCAGCGCCTCGGCGGCAATCACCCGTGTCGAACCGGCGTCGAGCAGCGGCTGGTAATACAGTTCGAACTCACTCCGCTCCAGCGCCCGGTGCAACGCGCTCTCCAGCGCCAGATGCTCCAGTGAGCGTGCATTCATTGCCGGCGCGTAGAGCTGGAAGCTGTTGCGGCCGGTGTCCTTGGCGCGATACATGGCGATATCGGCATTCTTAAGCAGCAAAGCCGCATCTTCACTGTCATCGGGATAGATGCTGATGCCGATGCTGGTGGTGACCACCAGCTCCTGCCCATCGACCAGTACCGGCTGCTTCAAGGTTTCGATGAGCCGGCGTGCAATCTGCACCGCATGATCCGGATTATCGATATCACTCAACACGGCGATGAATTCATCGCCACCCATGCGTGCCACCGTATCATCCTCGCGCACCCCGTCGCGCAGGCGCTGGGCGATGGCAATCAGCAACTGATCGCCCACCTCATGGCCGAGACTGTCATTGATGCGCTTGAAGCGGTCCAGGTCGATGAACAGCAGCGCCAGCTGGCGCCGATTGCGATGGGCATGGGCCAACGCCACGCGCAAACGGTCCTCCAGAAGACGGCGGTTGGGCAGGCCGGTGAGCGCATCGTAATAGGCCAGATGGCGGATGCGCTCCTCGCTTTCCTTCAACTCGGTGATATCACTGAATAAGGCCGCGTAGTGGGTCAAGTTTCCATCACGATCGGTAATGGCCGCGATGGTGAGCAGCTCCGGGTAGATCTCGCCGCTCTTGCGCCGATTCCATACCTCGCCCTGCCAGTGGCCGGTTTGCCGCAGGCGCCGCCACATGACTTCGTAAAAGGCTTTGTCGTGCCGCCCAGAACTGAGCAGCGCAGGGGATTTTCCCACCACCTCTTCGGCGCTGTAGCCAGTCAAGCGCGTAAACGCCGGATTGACCGACACGATGATCGAGTTGGCATCGGTGATCATGATGCCTTCCAGCGAACTTTCGATGACCTTCTCCGCCAGGTGAAGATTGCGTTGGGAGATATTCAGCGCCTCGTCGCGCTCGCGCAGAGCATGTTGCAGCTCCTGCACGTACACCAGCTCCATTCCGCTCAGGATGTCGCTGAAGCTGACCACATCGATCAGCGTGCCGTCATCACGCACAACGCCAATGTGCCGCAACTTGCTCTCGGTCAACAGGGCGCGCACCCGATACAGACTGGTGTGCTGATCCACCGTCAGCAGCGGCCGGCTGGCCAGGGCACCGATGGTTTCATTGCCGCATTGCCGCGCCACCAGGCGCACCACATCACGTTCGGTCAGAATGCCCCAGCTACCATCGTCATAACTCACCACCACGGCATCAACGGCTGACTGGCGCATGACACCCGCCACCTGCGCCAGCGTGGCCGATTCGGGCAAGGCCTGCAAACGACCACGCACCACCGAATCCACACTGCGCAGACGCAGATAGTGCTCGATGCCTTGATTGAGAACCACGTCGGTTTGCGACACCACACCGCAACGCCGTCCATCCGTGTCCACTACCAGATAGTGACGCACGTGTTCTTCACGGAACTTGACCGCCAGCGCCTGCAAGGTCAATTGTGCCGGCACGGTTTTCACCGGTGCACTCATCACCTCACGCACCGGTCGGGTAAAGGCGGCCGGATCGAGAAAATCCACTGCCAGCGCATCGCGCTCGGTCCAGATCCCCAGCGCCACATCATCCTCCACCACCAGGATGGAGCTGACCCGCGCCTCGCTCATGCGCTGCGCCGCCTCGAACAACGGCGTCGTGGGGGAACATTCGAGAATAAAGGGCTTGACGATCTGCCCCAGGGACACATCGGAGGAAATCAGGGTGTCGATCACACCGCTGTCTGCCGTGGCAACACGGGACTCGGCATCGGATTTCGCCATAAGGATTGCTGCCTCAGTTCCGAGCACAGACCCGACTCCACCAGAGTCGACACTCGGCAGAAAACACCCATCGTCCCTGAAGCGCACCATGAACATCACGCCAATTGCCGCAAAGACGCTATCCCGCCGGAGGCATATCCATCGGCCAACATACCGCGGGCAGGGGCGAGCAAGAGTAACACGGGCACCGACGGTGCGGGACTGCGGGAAATGGTGCCGTTGAGAGGAGTCGAACCTCCGACCTACTGATTACGAATCAGTTGCTCTACCAACTGAGCTACAACGGCGCTGTCAGCGCTGACTTGCGAAGGGCGCAAGTATACTGAAAACGCGGCCGGGGGCAAAGAAAGAGCAGCTGTGACTCGAACACCACGAGCTGGGCATGGCGCCCAACGGGGGCGCGGTTATTGCGCCGAGCGCAGGCGGATGATGACGTCGACGCCGGCGACAACAGTACCCTGCGGCAATGGCGGCAACTGCTCCAGCCCCAGCGTGGGCATCGGTACGTCGGTCAGTTCGCCGGTATCGATATTGAAGAAGTGATAGTGCTGCGAGGTGGTGGAGTCGTAAAACACCTTGGTCGGGTCGACGATGACTTCGCGCACCAGCCCCTTGCGGGCGAACAGATTGAGGGTGTTGTAGACCGTGGCCTTGGATACGTGGTTACGCTCCCTGTTGACCTGCGATAGCAGCTGGTCGGCGGACAGGTGCTGCGGCCGGGCGAATAACAGCTGGGCGATCTCCACCCGCTGCTGCGTCGGGGTCACGCCATGCTGGTGCAGCATGTCGATAACCTCACGGCGGTCGGCGCTCTGTCTGTTCGGGGTATGTTCCATGTTTCCGAGTATAGCGATGGGTTAAGACCAAGTCTAGATGACAGAATTATTTTAAAAACCATACCCTTGGCAGGACATATCTCGTAATTGGTAGGCCCATGTGGCGGGTGGATCCGCTACAGCGCATACGGTGCCGGAGCGATGATGGGCGACCGTCCCAGCACCAGATCGGCCAGCAGCCGCGCCGATGCCGGCGCCATCACCACGCCGTTGCGGAAATGACCGCTGTTGATGAACAGTCCCGCCACCTCGGGATGCTGATCTATATAAGGTACGCCGCTGGGAGAGCCCGGCCGCAGCCCGGCCCAGTGCCGCTCCACCTCGCACGCGCGCAATGCGGGCACCAGCCGGAACGCCGCCGCTTGCAACTCCTCCCGCGCCGCCGCCGTGGTGGAGTCATCGAACCCCACCTCTTCCATGGTGCTGCCCACCAGCACCCGGCCGTCACGGCGCGGGATGACATAATGCCGCTCGCCCAGGATGATGCGCGACACCCGGCCCGGCGCACCCTTGAACAACAGCATCTGCCCGCGCACCGGGCGAATCTCCGGCCGTATCCCCAACCCCGCCAGCAGCCGGCCGCTCCAGGCCCCCGCCGCCACCACCACCACCTCGGCAGCCCATTCGCCCCGCGTCGTCACCACCCCAGCCACCCGGCCATCGCGCACCCGCAGGTCGGTCACCTCACACTGCTCCTCGATCACCCCGCCCTGCTTCACCAGGGCGGCGCGGGCCGCCTGCACCAGGCGCGGATTGCGCACCTGCGCCACCTCCGGCATCCACAGCGCCGGTCCGCTACCTGCGGCCAAGGCAGGTTCGCACTGCGACAGCGCCTCCCCCGCCAGCCCTTCCAGCCGGTAACCGAAGCGGCCCGCCCAGTCGTCTGCCATCCCCCGGTCGGCGGTGTCCAGCAGCACCATCCCGCTCCGCGTCCACTCCGGGTCGACCCCGCCCTCGTCGCGCAGCCGCAACACCAAATCCTCATAGACACCCTGGCTCCAGCGCGCCAGCTCCGTCACCGCGTCGGGGTAACGCCAGGGATAGAGCGGCGACAGTATGCCGCCACCGGCCCAGGACGACGCCCGCCCCACCGCCCCCTGTTCCAACAGGCGCACCTTCGCGCCGGCGGCCGCCAGTTCCCGCGCCGACAACAGGCCAATAATCCCGCCACCTACCACCACGCAATCAGACAACTCGGACACTCCCATCAATCCTGCGGTCATTGCCTTGCAACAACCGACCTACAACAGCAGCCGCAGGGTAAAACAATCCACCGCCGACCGGTAGCTCATCGGCCCCGTCCACCCGTCGCGCCAACCGCGCCGCCCGTCGACTGCCCATTCCACCGCCGAACCACTGTGCTAGTGTTCTGCTCATGAAAAACGTACGCGGATTTACCATGGTCGAGCTGATGGTCACCCTGGTGGTGCTGGCCATCGTACTTTCGCTCGCAGTCCCCAGCTTCAACTCCTTGATCCAGGACAACCGCATGACAACACGTGCGAACGACGTGGTCACGGCACTGAATCTAGCGCGCAGCGAGGCCATCAAGCGTGGCGCAAACGCCACTGTCACAGCGACGGGCGGCAACTGGAATAACGGCTGGACCGTTGCGGCCGACGGCACTGATCTTCGTGTATTTCCCGCCGTCGCCGGCACCATAACCATCACGGGGAACGCAGCCGCCATCACCTATCGCGGCAGTGGCATGGCCAGTCCACTGACCGTTACGGTCTGCGATAGCGGCCGTACCGGCGAAACCGGCCGCCAAATAACCGTCGCGGCTGCCGGCCGGGTAACCATGGCCAATTTCGTGTGTAACTAACGACCCGATGAGACAGACACCGACCATGAATCGTCAGAATCCGCGCATAGGGCAGCAAGGCTTCAGCCTGATGGAGGTCTTGGTCACGGTGCTGATCCTGGCCATCGGCCTGCTCGGCCTGGCCAGCTTGCAACTCAACGCCCTGCGCAACAACACCAGCGCCCAGGAACGCTCGCAGGCCACCGTCCTTGCCTATGAAATGGCCGACCGCATGCGCAGCAACCGCGTATCGGCCCTGGCGGGGGCTTATGATATCGGCTTGGGGGTTGCCGCCGGGACACCCACGGACTGTGCTACGGCGGCATGCTCACCCGCCCAGCTGGCAGGGTTCGATACCGCACAATGGAAAGATGATGTGGCCCGGCTACTCCCCGCCGGAGATGCTGCGGTCGGCACCGATGCCGGCGGCGTCGTCACCATCACCATCCAATGGCTCGACGATCGTGCCTCTGACGCTACCGTCACGTTCACGATGAGCACGGTACTGTGATCATGAAACAGCGGGCAATTATCCATCAAAACGGCCTCAGCCTCATCGAAATGATGGTGGCCATCGCCATCAGCCTGATCCTCCTGGCCGGCGTCATCCAGATTTTTCTCGGTAGCAAACAGAGCTACCGCCTCAATGAAAACATGTCGCGCATCCAGGAAAGTGGTCGCTTCGCCATGGAGTTTCTGGCCCGGGATATGCGCATGATTGGCTATCAGGGGTGCGCCAGCCTGGATTCCGTACAACCCAATATCATCGCTGATCCTCCTCCGCCGGGAGGCTTTAGCAACGACGTCGTTGTTACGGGCATGGATAATGTTGCCAACATCAGTATCGGTGGGCTCCCGGTCACAGACGGCACCGACATAGTCAACATCCGTCGTGGCGGTGGCTGTCAAGCACGACTGACGGGCAACATGGCGGCCAACAACGCCAACATCCAGCTCATCGCCAACCCAGCATGCTTTTCCGCTGGTGATATCTTGCTGATTACCGACTGCAAGGATGTCGATATCTTCCGCGCCAGCAACGTTTCGCAAGGCGGCGGCAGCATTACCATTGCCCACGCTCAAAACGTCAACATAACCAACTTTCTTTCCAAGGCCTATAACACCGAGGCCTTCGTGATGAAGTTCATGGATTTCAATTATTTTATTTCTGGTGAAACACTGTACCGCGACACCCAGCCACTGGTCGATGGGGTGGTCAACATGCAGATACTCTACGGTATAGACACCGACAATGATCGCGCTCCCAATCAATACGTCGCGGCGGGCGCCGTAGCGGATTGGAGCACCGTGGTCGCCCTGCGTGTCAGCCTGTTGCTGGCCGGTCCTGACAACGGCGTAGTGCCCGCTGCCCAAACCGTCTTCTACGATGGACTGGATCAAGTCATGCCCGATCGGCGCCTGTACCGAACCTTCACCAACACTGTCGGCATTCGCAACCGCCTGCCCTGAGGTATGACGACATGGCCCCGCTTAACAAAACCCGCTTTCCGCAGTACACGCCGGTCTATCGCGCCCAGACCAGGCAAAAGGGCGCCACACTGGTTGTCGCACTGATTATCCTATTGCTTATGACCATCATCGGCACCGTCGCCATGCAGGGGACAACCCTGGAAGAACGCATGGCCGGTAACACCCGCGACATGAATCTTGCCTTTCAAGCCTCCGAGGCCGCATTGCGCGCCGGCGAAGGCTGGCTGAATAGCACCGCCAATCTGGCAAGCGCCGAAACCGCTACCCCGTTGCGTTGCCCCCTCAACTGTCCGGATCCGGAGAACTGGAATGGCGCCACCCCTGCGCCCACCGGCTCGGTGGCCGGCATCGGCTCTGTCGCGGCAGACCCTGTATATCATGTCGGACCACCCGTCCTGATACGCGTCAATCCAGGCGCCCTGCCACCAAAGTTTCGCAAGCGTTATGAAGTTACGGCCTACGGTGTGGGTGGCAGCGCAGCGACTATCGCCATCGTGCAATCGTCCACCATCGATCCCTAATCTCGCATTACCGGGGCCATCTAACGCCGACCCCCGATTCAAAGCGCGTTTTCAAGGAGAAGCACCATGAAGACCCCTATCACCCATCTCCGTCGTCTCAAGGGGCTGACCCTGGGTCTGGCCCTGGGCCTCGCCACCCTCGCCCCGGCGCAGGCCCAGGTCGATATCGCCAGCTCGCCGCTGTTCGTCACCTCGAGCATCGAGCCGAACATCATGTTCGTCCTCGACGACTCCGGTTCCATGCATTGGGAAAATATGCCGGACGAGCATATTTCGAACGAGTCGTACTACATGTACGGACGCATAGACAACCTATACAGCACTGGCAACTACACCAACCGCGCCCCCAGCTTTGCAGATACCCATGTGTATGGTGCGTTCACCCGTACACCGCAATTCAATACCGTGTACTACAACCCAGCCATCACCTACACCCCTTGGCCCCAGGCCGCCAACAACGGCACGCTAATGCCTGCTGCCGTCCCCACGGCGGCCTTCCACAACCCGCTACGCCCTGCACTTGGTACACGTAATCTGACTGCGAACAACACGAGAAACTCTAGCTGGGCTAACTGTACCGGCATCACCCGTAACGCGGTTACCAATGTTTTTTCGTTCTCCGGTTGCACAACCTTCACTGCCAGTCAGACCTTCTATCCGGCCGTTTACTTTTGGCACGATGGCAGTGCCAATTACGCCTGGGCCAATTTCACCAGAGTTGAAATCCGCAACACTACCCCCACGTACACCGGCCATGGCCGCGAAAACCGTTCTGACTGCGCTGCCGCACCGACCTGTACCTATGACGAGGAAATCCAGAACTTCGCCAACTGGTACACCTACTATCGCTCTCGCATCCTGGCCGCCCGTGGGGGCATCAGCCGTGCCTTCGCCCAGCAGGGCGAGGGCATGCGTGTGGGTTATGCCACTATCAACGCCGGTAGTTCTACCGTGGATGGTGTTTCCACCGCCAAAATCGTACGTGGCGTGAGGCGATTTGCCAGCACGGCCAGAAC
This sequence comes from Sulfurivermis sp., assembly GCF_059410345.1. NCBI lineage: Bacteria > Pseudomonadati > Pseudomonadota > Gammaproteobacteria > Thiohalomonadales > Thiohalomonadaceae > Sulfurivermis > Sulfurivermis sp. Next base: position 61,547 of record NZ_JBLJDO010000005.1, read on the forward strand.
AGACTTTTTCAACCTGCTTTATGATCGCGATATCCCCGCGTCAGGTACACCACTGCGCCAAACATTGCAGGCAGTCGGCAACTATTTCAGCCGCACCGATAACCGTGGCCCATGGGGCGCCAATCCGGGCACCAATGACACCACACCACACCTACAATGCCGCCAGAGTTACTCCATCCTGATGACCGACGGTTATTGGAACGGCCCCGATCCCTCCCCCTCCATCGGCAATTCCGACAATAGTAACGGCCCGATCCATACTGCACCGGATGGCAGCACATTCCAGTACATCCCCAAAGACCCGTACCGGGATGGACGGACCAATACGCTGGCCGATGTCGCCATGCAGTATTGGAAAACCGACCTGCGTACGGACCTCGCCAACGAGGTCCCCACCAGCCCGCAGAATGAGGCCTTCTGGCAGCACATGGTTACCTACGGCGTGGGCCTGGGCGTAACTGGCTCAGTCGACCCGCAGGAAGCCTGGGATGCAGTGGCCAACGGAACGGCCATCAGCTGGCTGGATCCCTATTCCACTAATCCAGCCAAAATTGACGATTTGCTGCACGCCGGCATCAATTCGCGCGGCGGCTTCTTCAGTGCCGGCGATCCGGAGACCTTTGCCACAGAGCTTAGCGGCGTACTGGACGCCATCGTGGCCCGCGTGGAGAGTTCTGCCACGGCCGCCGCCGCCAGCTCGGCATTCCTGCACACCGGCACCAAACTCTATACCGCCGGCTTCCGTAGCGGCGACTGGTCCGGCATGCTGTCCGCACACAACATCAATCCTGACGGAAATCTGGGCGGATTGGCGTGGGATGCGGAAACACAATTGCGGGCGACAACACCTGCCGCACGCAATATTTTCACGCGCAACAGTACCACCAACACCACCGTTGCCCTCGAGTTGGCCAACCTGAGCACCGCGCAGCAGACTGCACTCAACCGCTCTTTGACCAATACTGTGGACGGCTTAGGCGCCAACCGTATCGACTGGCTGCGCGGCAACGACACGGCCCACGTCTCCTTCCGCAGCCGTTCGGGCAGTGGCGAGTTGCGTCGTATGGGTGACATCATCAACTCCAATCCCCAGTTTTCCGGCAACATCGACTTTGGCTATCGTCTGCTGCCGGGTACCGAGGGTACGAGTTACATCACCTTCCGTACCACCGCTCCCATCACCACTCGCCCGGACATGATCTATGTGGCGGCCAATGACGGCATGCTGCACGCCTTCCACGGCGATACGGGCGCAGAAATCTTTGCCTACATGCCTAGCTCCCTGCTCCTGCCGGAAGGGGCGGATACGTTTGCCCGCATCAACCGCCTGATGGATCCCAACTATACCCATCGCTATTTCATGGATGGTACGGCGGCGGTCAGCGACGCCTACGCCACCTCCTGGGCCAACGGCGGTAGCGGCGGCTGGCGTACCGTGCTGGTGGGATCCATGGGTGCCGGCGGACGTACCGTCTACGCACTCGATGTCACCAATCCCACCGCCACGGGCAACAAGGTGCTGTGGGAGTTCAACGATGCGGATCTCGGTTACAACGTCGGTCAACCCGCCATCGTGCGCATGAACAACGGTGATTGGGCCGCCGTGTTTGGTAATGGCTACAACAGCGACAATCATCGTGCCGTGCTGTACATCGTGCGCCTGCGCGATGGCGCGTTGTTGTCCAAAGTGAATACCGGCGTCGGCAGCGCCGCCGCTCCCAACGGGTTGGCCTCGCCGCTGGCCTCCGACTGGACCGAGGATGATCTGATTACCCGCCGCATCTACGCTGGCGACCTGCAAGGCAATCTGTGGCGCTTTAACGTATCCGCTACCAACGCCAACTCCTGGAACCTCGCGGGTAACCGCATGGTTCTGTTCCAGGCCAGGGATGCCGGGGGAACACCGCAGCCCATCACCACACGGCCTGGCGCACGCCCGCTGCTGAATGTTGAATACAATCCGCTGATGATCGTGTTCGGTACGGGTAGTTTCTTCCGCGATCAGGACAGCACCTCAACCCAGGTGCAGACGCTGTACGGCGTCATCGATACCGCGACCCTGGTCAATCGCAACGAGTTGCTGCAACAGGAGATTACTTGGCAGGGCAATGTCACGTTTGACAGCTACAACTACACCGTACGCTCGGTGTCCAGCAATGATGCCTCGGTGACCCATAAGGGCTGGTATCTCGACCTTATATACGCCGGTAATGCCGAGGGTGAGCGCGTGATCAGTGCACCCACCTTCCCGACCGGGCTAACCCAGAATCGGGTCCGTTTCAGCACCTTGATCCCGAACGAAGACCCCTGCAGCAGCGGCCGCAGCGGCTTCATCATGGACCTCATGCTGGCCGATGGCGGCGCCAACCAGTTCGCTGTGTATGACCTGAACCGGGATGGCTACTTCACCGCCAATGAAAACTACAGTGGCCTGGGTGGTGGTACCGGTGAGGAACTGGTCACCATCCGCGATGCTGGTATAGAGCGTGGCTATCTAGGCGACGGTACGGTCTTGCCGCCCATGAGCATCGGCGGTAAGGAGGGGCGCGAGTCCTGGCGACAGCTGCGCCCGGCCATTGATGATTAATCTGGAGCTTGGCGCGGAAACCATACGCACACACGGTGTCATTGAGGATACATATCATGGTCAAATTGGGGATCGCACTAGCCGCACTGCTCTGCTTCATATCGGTGAGCGTGCTGGCGCAACCGAAGCTGCTAGGCGAGTTGGAAGCCTCGGACAGCAAACAACGCATCATTCAGGTAGGTGGTGAGTCGTTTAATGTTGCTAGAGGCGTCAAGGTAACGGCGGAAGACGGTCGGATTGTCGACCCATTCTTGCTGCGGGCGGGTCAGCCCATCGGGCTTTCGTGGCGTGAGTCAGATACCACCAGGACGATTACACATATCTATGTATTTGATCGGTTGCCACAATAGGAATGTATTACTCAGCCCACTCTTAAGGTGTAGGTCTCATGAAAAACAGACAGCGCGGATTCACCCTGATTGAATTGATGATCGTCGTGGCCATCGTCGGCATACTCGTCGCCATCGCCTACCCTGCCTACACGGAGCAAATACGCAAATCGAGACGCGCCGATGCGCAAGCTGCCCTGATGGGGCTTGCCAACGCCATGGAACGCCATTTCACGGCCAACAGCACTTATGCGACCGCAGCAGATGGCGCGGGGGTTCCACTGGTTTATGCGACTCAGGTTCCCATTGACGGAGGCACCGCCTATTACAACCTGCGTGTCACTGCCGCCAACGGTACGACTTACACACTACAGGCCACAGCCGTCGGCAGCATGGCCAGTGACGCGGATTGCGGCAATCTGACCCTCACATCGACGGGCGTTCGCGGCAAGTCAGGCTCGAAAGACTTGGATTACTGCTGGCGGCGTTAAAGGGTATCGTTCTGCGCAGGGGCTTGGTGAGCGCAGCTACGCCAGGCGTAGACCAACAACCTGTCGAGTAACAAGAACCGGGCCGCAAGGCCCGGTTTCTTTTCAAGCAGCGCAAAATTGGCAAACATCCTGCGGCAAGATCAGCCCTTGCGCAGTTCCTTGGGCAGCGGAAAGGCATGACTCTCCGTCACGCCGGCGTCTATTGCGAACTCATCGGCCCCTAGGGCACGCAGACGATCAAGCACCTGCTGCACCAGTATTTCCGGTGCCGAAGCGCCGGCAGTGACCCCGATTACGCTTTTTCCCTGCAACCACTCTGCCCGCAGTTCGTCAGCGGTATCGATGAGATAGGCTGGCGTGCCGCTGCGCGCAGACACCTCGCGCAGGCGGTTGGAATTGGAGCTGTTGGGTGAGCCGACCACCAGCACCACGTCGCACTGTGCCGCCAATCTCTTCACCGCATCCTGCCGATTCTGGGTGGCATAGCAGATATCGTCCTTGCGCGGCCCCTGGATGGCCGGGAAACGCTCGCGCAGGGCGCCGACTACGGCGGCGGCATCATCCACCGAAAGCGTCGTCTGGGTAACATAGGCCAGGTGCACCGGATCCTTCACCCGCAGTTTGGCGACATCAGCGGCATTCTCCACCAGATAGATAGCGCCCTTGTCGCCCCCTTCGTACTGTCCCATGGTGCCCTCCACCTCGGGATGTCCAGCATGGCCAATCATGATCACCTCATGGTGGGCATGGGCGTGACGGTCCACCTCGATATGCACCTTGGTCACCAGGGGACAGGTGGCGTCGAATATGCGCAGGCCGCGCCGCTGCGCTTCCTGCTGTACGGCGCGGGGCACGCCGTGAGCGCTGAATATGACCGTGGCGCCATCCGGCACCTCGTCCAGTTCCTCCACGAACACGGCGCCCTTGGCACGCAGGTCATCCACCACATAACGGTTGTGCACCACTTCGTGGCGCACATAGATGGGTGAGCCGAACAACTCCAGCGCGCGCTCAACGATGTCGATGGCGCGATCGACGCCGGCACAGAAGCCGCGTGGACTGGCGAGAATGACCTTCACGACGCCACCGCCAGGATTTCCACCTCGAAGGTCAATGTGTGTCCCGCCAGAGGATGGTTGAAGTCCACCGTCACCCGCGCCTCGTCGATCTCGATCACCGTGCCCGGCACCTCGTCGCCTGCGGGCGTGGCAAAACCTACGATCACGCCCGGCGCCAAGTCCATCTCAGCGGGAAAATCGTCGCGTGGCATCACATGCACTGCCTCCGCGGCGGGATAACCGAAACATTGTTCCGGGCTGACGCTGTATGTGGCGCGCTGACCGGCCTGCATGCCGAGTAAAACGTGTTCCAGTCCTTCCAGCATGGTGCCATCACCCAGGGCAAAGGCCAGCGGCTCACCGTCGCGGCTGCTGTCCGCCTCGGTGCCGTCCTCCAGGGTAATGGTGTAGTGCAGCGTGACGTGGCTGCCAGGGGCGATTACCGGGGCCGTATTCATACGCGACTCCAACGAGTTATGTGCAGCAGAGTATAGATGGGCAACCAGACCTCACCAGGCAGCTATGACTTGTGCTCACCACGAAAGGCGTCGACCAGCAACATAATGGCCCCGACACTGATGGCAGAATCGGCCACATTGAAGGCGGGCCAGTGCCAGTCACCATAGTAGACGTCGACGAAATCCACGACGTAGCCCAAGGTGACGCGATCCCACACGTTACCCAACGCGCCGCCGAGCACCAGCGCCAAGGCCACCGCCAACCACAACTGGTTGCGCCGCAATTGGCGCAGCCACCAGGCCAGCGCCACGCTCACCGCGATGGCGACGGCGACGAAGAACCAGCGCTGCCAGCCCCCGGCCTGGGCGAGAAAACTGAAGGCGGCACCGGAATTGTGCATCAGGGTCAGGTTGAACAGCGGCAGCACCGGCACCGGTTCGTGCAGCACCAGATGGGCGCTGGCCAGTGCCTTGGTGATCTGATCGAGCGCGATCACCGCGACGGAAAGCCACAACCATTTCAGCATCGCCTACCTCAAACTGCCGCAGAATGGGTTGGTGAACAGGTTCACGCGAAACGCCGCACTTCACCGCTACCGGCGACGTTGTCGATACAGCGACCGCACAGCTCCGGATGCTCGGCGTGGCTACCCACATCCTCGCGCAGGTGCCAGCAGCGTACGCACTTCTGATGCGCCGACGGTGTCACCCGCACCCACATCTCATCCTTGCCGGTCAGAGTGAAATGCACCGCATCGGCCGGCGGCATATCCGCCAGATGGATACGGGCGTAGGAGGTGATCAGCACGAAACGTAGCTCATTGCCCAACTTGGCGAGGGCATCGTGGAGTTCGCGGCCGCACCACAGATCCACCTCCGCCTCGAGGCCGGAGCCGATGCCGCCGGCCACACGCACTCGCTCCAGCTCCTTGTACACCAGTTCACGCACCTCCATCACCAGCGCCCAGTACTCCATGCCCATGCCCTGCTCGTCGCCCAGTGCAGGGAAGTCATACCAAGTGGCGAGGAACACCGACTCGCCGCGCCGCCCCGGAACCGCCGCCCAGATCTCCTCGGCGGTAAAGCTGAGGATCGGCGCCAACCAGCGCGTCAACGCCTCGACGATGTGATACAGCGCAGTCTGCGCGGAACGGCGCGCCAGCGAGTCACGCTGGGTGGTGTACTGGCGATCCTTGATGATATCCAGATAGAAGGCACCCAGGTCCACCGAACAGAAGTTGTGCACCTTCTGGTAGATGAGGTGGAACTCGTAGTCGTCATAGGCCTGTACCACTTCCTGCTGCAACTGCGCCGCACGCGCCACCGCCCAGCGATCCAGCGGCAACAGCTCGCTGGCCGCGATGGTATCGCGTGCCGGATCGAATCCGGCCAGGTTGGCGAGCAGGAAGCGCGCCGTGTTGCGGATACGGCGGTAGGCATCGGCGGTGCGCTTGAGGATTTCGTCGGAGACGGTCATCTCACCGCGGTAGTCGGTGGACGCCACCCACAGGCGCAGGATGTCGGCGCCGAGACTGCTCACCACCTTCTGCGGCGCCACCACATTGCCCTTGGACTTGGACATCTTCTGGCCCTTGGCATCGACGGTGAAGCCGTGGGTCAGCACCTGTTCATAGGGCGCGCGGCCGTGGATGGCGACCGCGGTGAGCAGCGAGGACTGGAACCAACCGCGGTGCTGATCGGAGCCTTCCAGATACAGGTCGGCCGGCCAGCGCAGATTATCGCGCCGCTCCAACACGCAGGCATGGGTTGCACCGGAATCGAACCATACATCCAGCGTGTCGGTCACCTTATCGTAGTTGGCCGCCTCGGCGCCGAGCAATTCAGCGGCATCGAGATCGAACCAGGCATCGATACCCTTTTGCTCCACGCGCCTGGCCACCTCCTCGATCAGGCGCGAGGTATCCGGATGCAGTGCGCCGGAGGTCTTGTGCACGAACAGGGCAATGGGCACGCCCCAGGTGCGCTGGCGCGAGATGCACCAGTCGGGCCGCTTGTCCACCATGCCCTCGATACGCGCCTGGCCCCAGTTCGGGATCCAGCGCGTCGCCTTGATGGCATCCATGGCGCCGTTGCGCAGGCCATTCTGCTCCATGCTGATGAACCATTGCGGCGTGGCGCGGAAGATGATCGGCGTCTTGTGACGCCAGCAATGCGGATAGCTGTGGCGCAGGGCATGGGCATGCACCAGTGCGCCGCGCGTGCGCAGCACCTCCAGCACCGCATCGTTGGCCTTGAACACGTGCTGGCCTTCGAACAGCGGCGTACCGGGTAGGAACTTGCCGTCACCGCCCACCGGATTGTCCACCTTGAGGTTGTAGCGCGAACCGACCACGTAGTCTTCCTGGCCATGACCCGGCGCCGTATGCACCGCACCGGTACCGGCCTCGAGGGTGACATGCTCGCCGACAATGATCGGCACCTCGCGCGCGTAGAACGGGTGTTGCAGTTTCAAGCCTTCCAGCGCGGCGCCCTTGCAATAGGCGATGACACGATAGTCGGCCACGCCGTAGCGCGCCATGGCATCCTTCACCATCGGCTCGGCCAGCACCAGCCGCTCCGGGCTATGCTCGCCGACGCCGTCGCACTGCACCACGGCATAATCGAATTCGGCGTTGAGCGCCACCGCCTGATTGGCGGGCAGGGTCCACGGCGTGGTGGTCCAGATCACCACGCTGATCGGCCCCTTACCCTCATGCTCAGCCACATGATGGGCGCGCGCCATGAAGGCCACTTCATCCAGCACGGCGAAACGCACATCGATGGCCGGCGAGGTTTTGTCCTCGTATTCAACCTCGGCCTCGGCCAGGGCCGAGCCGCAGTCCACGCACCAGTGCACAGGCTTGGAGCCCTTGTGCAGATGGCCGCGTTCGATGATGCGGCCGAGGGAACGGATGATGTCCGCCTCGAACTTGAAGTCCATGGTGAGATAGGGATTGTTCCAGTCGCCGAACACACCAAGGCGCTTAAAATCCTCGCGCTGGCCGTTCACCTGCTCCGCGGCATACTCACGGCAGGCCTTGCGAAAGGCCGCCGGCGTCACCGCCACACCGGCCTTGCCGATACTCTTCTCCACCTGCAGTTCGATGGGCAGGCCGTGGCAGTCCCAACCCGGCACGTACGGCGCATCGAAGCCGCTCAGGGTGCGCGCCTTGACGATGATGTCTTTCAGTACCTTGTTCACCGCATGACCAATATGGATGCTGCCGTTGGCGTAGGGCGGACCGTCATGCAGGATGAACTGGTCGCGGCCCCGCCCCGCCTGGCGCAGCTTGCCGTACAGGTCCATCGTCTCCCAGCGCTTGAGCATGTCCGGCTCGCGCTTGGCGAGATCGCCGCGCATGGGGAAATCGGTTTCCGGCAGGTTCAGTGTGTGCTTGTAGTCGCTCACGGTATGTCACTCATTGCTTGCCGGCAGACGTGGTGTCCTGCCAGGAGAAAAATTCGCGCGCCTGTTGCGCGTCCAGTTGTATCTGTTGCTTCAAGGCATCGAACGACTCGAAGCGCTGCTCGTCACGTATCTTGTGCAGAAAATCCACGTACACGTGGCGACCGTAGAGGTCGCCGTTGAAATCGAACAGGTGCACCTCCAGCAACGGCCGCAATCCCTGTACTGTCGGCCGCACGCCGACGTTGGCTACGCCACGCCACGGCTCCCCCTCGACGCCGAACAGTTCCACCGCGAACACGCCGCTGATGGGCGAGGCCTTGCGGTGCAGGCGGATGTTGGCGGTGGGAAAACCGATGGTGCGGCCGCGCTTGTCGCCGTGGGCCACACGGCCGCACATGCGGTAGGGCCGCCCCAGCAACTGCTCCGCCTGCTCCATCTCGCCGCGTGCCAGTGCCTGGCGGATGCGCGTGCTGGATACCCGCTCGCCGGCCAGGGCGAAGGTGTGCATGTGCGCCACCTGAAAACCATATTTCTCGCCCGCCGCCTGCAGCAGGGAGAAATCACCACGCCGCCCAGCACCGAAGCGGAAGTCGTCGCCCACCACCAGATAGCGCACACCGAGCCCCTTGACCAGGATGCGTTCGATGAACTCCTCCGCCGGCAGCGTCGCCAGCAGACGGTTGAACGACAGACACAGCACCCGATCCACCGAAAAACGGCGCAGCGCCAGCAGTTTCTCGCGCAGCCGCGTCAGCCGCGGCACCGCATTGTTCGGCGCGAAATATTCCTGCGGCTGCGGCTCGAAGGTGATCACCGTGGTGGGCACGCCGTACTCGTCGGCCTTCTCCGCCAACTGCCCCAGCACCGCCTGGTGGCCGAGGTGCACGCCATCGAAATTGCCGATCGTGGCGACGCAGCCGTGGTGACGGGAGGAGAGATTGTGCAGGCCGCGAATAAGCTCCATGACGGACAACGGAAAATTAAGGGGGAATGATTATAAAGGAGTTTGCCGTCAACCGCGCCCCAGCAGTTGCCGCGGTCGCACGCCGAGCAGCAACAGCACGACGCAATAGACGGCGGCACCGAGCGGCACCCACAGCAGCAACTGCCCCACCCGCACCGCGGTATCCCACACAACCCACTGCTCGAGACTGCCCAGCCCCCACCACAGCAGCGCCCCCATGGCCAGCGCCGCCAGCAGCACCTGGCCGACGAGCCGCCCCCAGCCGGGCTGGGCGCGATAGACGCCGTCGCGGCGCAGGTGGTGGAACAGCAGGCCGGCATTGAGGTAGGCCGCCAGCGAGGTGGCCAAGGCCAGACCGGCATGCGGTCCCTCCCAGCCGGCCAGCACCATGGGCACCACCAGACTCAGGTTGAGCACCATGTTCGCCGCCATGGCGTAGATGCCGACACGCACCGGCGTGCGCGTGTCCTGGCGGGCATAAAAACCGGGGGCCAGCACCTTCACCAGAATGAAGGCGGGCAGGCCGGCACCAAAGGCCATCAGGCTGAGGGTCGCCATGCGCACATCGTGCGCGCCGAACTCGCCATGCTGGAACAGGGTGGTGAGCAGCGGTCCGGCCAGCAGGATCAGGCCCACGGTGGCCGCCGTGCCGATGAGCACCACCCAGCGCAAGGCCCAATCCAGGGTGCGGGCGAAGGCCTCCGGGTCGGCGGCGGCGTGTTTCTGCGACAGGCTGGGCAGGATCACCGTCGCCAGGGCGATACCGAACACGCCGAGGGGAAACTCCACCAGCCGGTCGGAGTAATACAGCCAGGACACGCTGCCGCTGACCAGAAAGGAGGCGATGATGGTGTCGAGCAGCAGATTGATCTGCACCACCGAGGAGCCGAAGATGGCCGGCAGCATCAGCTTGAGGATGCGCTTCACGTCCGGGTCATTCCAGCCCCAGCGTGGCCGCGGCAACAGGCCAAGACGGGCCAGGAACGGCAACTGGAACAGCAACTGCACAACACCAGCAGCAAACACGCCCCAGGCCAGCGCCATGATGGGCGTCTCGAACAGGGGCGCCGCCCACCAGGCGGCGGCGATCATGCACACATTCAGCCACACCGGGGTAAAGGCCGGCACCGCGAAGCGGCCGTAGGTGTTGAGGATACCGCCCGCCAGGGCGGTGAGGGAAATGAACAGCAGGTAGGGGAAGGTGATGCGCAGCATCTCGCTGGTGAGCGCAAACTTCGCCGGCTCGTCCAGAAAACCCGGCGCAAACAGCGTCACCAGCCCCGGCGCCGCCAGCAGCGCGATGGCCGTGATCAGCACCAGGACCAGCCCCAGCGCACCGGACACATCGGCCACCAGCCGCCGCACCTCGGCCTGGCCGCGCTGGGTCTTGACCTCGGCCAGCACCGGCACGAAGGCCTGGGAAAAGGCCCCCTCGGCAAACAGGCGACGCAGGAAGTTGGGGATCTTGAAGGCGACGAAGAAGGCATCGGTGCCGCTGCCGGCGCCGAACACGTTGGCGAACACCATGTCGCGCAACAACCCGAGCACCCGCGACAGCAGGGTCATCACGCCCACTACCGCGGTGGATTTCAACAACTTGGCGCTCATGGTGGGCTGATTTCGGCCTATTCCGCAAAAGCGGCTATACTACCGCGCCGACCCGCCGCTCCGCCAATTTTCTCGTGCCGTGGCATTGACAGCGGGGGCCAAAAAAAGCATATTATGCGCCCTTCGACTTTTTGACCGTTTTTCGGGAGTACCGTCTTGGCCAATTCCGCACAAGCAAAGAAGCGCGCGCGTCAGGCTGAAAAGCACCGCGAGCACAACACCGCCCAGCGTTCCGCTATGCGTACCTTCGTCAAGAAGGTGCTGAAGGCGATCGGCAGCGGCGACAAGGCCCAGGCCGAGGCTGCCTACAAGGAAGCCGTTCCCGTGGTGGACAAGATGGCCGGCAAGGGCCTGATCCACAAGAACAAGGCCGCCCGCTACAAGAGCCGCCTGAACACCCGCATCCGCGCCCTGTAAGTTTCAGCGCATGCGCCATAAAAAAGCCGGTCTCTGACCGGCTTTTTTGTTTGTGCTTCTGGCAAGACGGGCGCCCGCCGCACGGGCATGAATCAAACCAGGATCAGGTTGTCGCGGTGGATCAGCTCCTCTTCATCCACATAACCGATCAATTCCTGGATACGACTGGTGGGCTGCCCCATCAGCTTGGCGGTTTCCTCCGCGCTGTAATTCACCAGCCCGCGTGCCACCTCCTGGCCCTGTTCGTCCACGCAGGACACCATCTCGCCACGCAGGAAGCGCCCCTCTACTGCCTTCACGCCCACCGCCAGCAGACTGCGGCCTGAGTCGCGCAGCACGCGCACCGCACCGGCATCGAGAATCAGCTTGCCGCGCAATTGCAGGTGGCCGGCCAACCAGCGCTTGCGCGCCACCATGGGCTCCAGATCGGGGGTGAACAGGGTGCCCAGCAGCTCGCCACCGATGATGCGATCCAGCACCTTGTCCTCACGCCCGTAGGCGATCACTGTTTCGGTACCGGAACGGGCGGCGAGGCGTGCGGCGCGCACCTTGGTCAGCATGCCGCCGCGGCCCAGGGCGCCGGCACTGCCGCCGGCCATGGACTCCAGCGTCGGATCGCCGGCCTGCACCTCATGCAGCAGTTTCGCGTCGGGATTGTTGCGTGGGTCCTTGTCGTACATGCCGGCCTGATCGGTGAGGATCACCAGCAGGTCGGCCTCGACCAGATTGGCGACCAGGGCCGCCAGGGTGTCGTTGTCGCCGAAGCGGATCTCGTCGGTGACCACGGTGTCGTTCTCGTTCACCACCGGCACCACGCCCAGTTCCAGCAGGGTGCGCAGGGCACTGCGGGCGTTGAGGTAGCGTTTGCGGTTCGACAGGTCGTCGTGGGTGAGCAGGATCTGCGCGGTGTGCAGGCCGAAGTTCTTGAAGCGTGACTCGTAGGCCTGCACCAGACCCATCTGCCCCACCGCCGCCGCCGCCTGCAATTCGTGCAGTGCCTGCGGCCGCTTCTTCCAGCCCAGCCGGGCCATGCCCTCCGCCACCGCGCCCGACGATACCAACACCACCTCGATGCCACGCTGGCGCAGGGCGGCCATCTGCTCCACCCAGGCGCTGATGCCGTCGAGGTTGAGACCGCGTCCGTCGTTGGTCAACAGGGCGCTGCCGATCTTCACCACCCAGCGTTTGGTCTGGGCAAGTTGCTGGCGTCGGTTCATGACTTTAAGAAGTGCTTACTCCGGTTCAGGAGCGGAATCGTTCGGTTCAGTCGCTACCGGCGGCGGCGCGGGCGGCAGCAGCTTGGCCCGCTCCTCCTCCAGATGTTCCATGATGCGGTAGGTTAGCTCGCGGGTTCCTTCGGCGGCAATGGCCGCCACACGGAACACCGGTCCGTTCCAGCCCAGACGCTGCACGATGTCACTGCAGTACTCGTCGCGCAGCTCTTCCGGGATCAGATCCAGCTTGTTGATCACCAGCCAGCGCTCGCGCGCCGCTAGTTCCGGATTGAATTTCTCCAATTCGCGCTCGATGACCTTCACCGCCGCTACCGGATCGGAATCATCCGGCGGCAACACATCCACCAGGTGCAGCAACAGATGGGTGCGCGCCAGGTGCTTGAGGAACTGGATACCCAGGCCCGCGCCTTCCGCAGCACCTTCGATAATGCCCGGGATGTCAGCGATGACAAAGCTGCGGTGCAGACCCACGCTGACCACGCCTAGGTTGGGATACAGGGTGGTGAAGGGATAGTCGGCCACACGCGGACGGGCCGAGGAGACCGCACGGATCAGGGTGGACTTGCCAGCGTTGGGCAGGCCGAGCAGGCCTACGTCCGCCAATACCTTCAGCTCCAGACGCAGGTTGCGGATCTCGCCCGGCGTGCCCGGCTTGGATTCACGCGGCGCACGGTTGACGCTGCTCTTGTAGCGCAGATTGCCGAGACCGTGGAAGCCGCCCTGGGCCACCTTGAGCAGTTGACCCGCCTCGACCAGGTCACCCAGCATCTCGCCGGTATCCTCGTCGTACACCTCGGTACCCACCGGGACATTGATGATCAGATCGGGGGCACTGGCACCGGTCTTGTTGTTGCCATAACCGGGCTCGCCATTCTGTGCCTTGAAACGGCGCTCGAAACGGAAGTCGGCCAGGGTATTGAGGCCGCCATCGGCACACAAAAATACGCTGCCGCCGTCGCCGCCGTCGCCGCCATCCGGGCCGCCGAAGGGGATATATTTTTCGCGACGAAAGCTGACACAGCCGTTGCCGCCCTTGCCGGCCTCGACGCGTATGGTGGCTTCGTCAACGAATTTCATGATGGGGAGATATCAAGTTTCAGGTTGCAAGGTAGTAACAGGGGCGGGCGGATGGGGCCTTTTCTTGTCACTAGCGACTTACAAAACAAAAAACCCCGCCATGAGAGACGGGGCTTTCTGCGCTGCCATCCACTGCCGTTTTACTCGGCGGTGATGACGCTCACGAACTTGCGGTTGTTCGGCCCCTTGGTCTCGAACACCACACGGCCATCCGCCTTGGCGAACAGGGTGTGGTCCTTGCCACAACCGACGTTCAGGCCCGGGTGGAAGTGGGTACCGCGCTGACGCACCAGGATGTTGCCGGCGGTAACCAGCTGGTCACCGAAACGCTTCACGCCGAGGCGCTTGGCGATGGAATCGCGGCCATTACGAGTGGAGCCGCCTGCCTTTTTATGTGCCATTGCTATTTACTCCCGCGTTCAACCGGCCTTGATGCCGGTGATCTGCAGCTCGGTGTAGTACTGACGGTGGCCCTGCTGCTTGCGATGGTGCTTGCGGCGACGGAACTTGATGATCATCACCTTGTCGTCGCGTCCCTGGGACTTGACGCTGGCGGTCACCTTGCCACCGGTCACATAGGGCGCGCCGATCTTGATGTTGTCGCCGTCGGAGACCATCAGGACCTGCTCGAATTCGATGTTGCCACCCGCATCCACGGGGAGCTTTTCCACTTTAAGGGTCTGACCTTCGGTCACCCGGTACTGCTTGCCGCCGGTTACGAATACCGCGTACATGACTAAATCTCCACAAGACCAACCCGTCCCCGGGCCGGAACCTAATCGAAAGACCGGCGATTTTAGCGACTTCACCCCCGCAGGTCAAACACTCTGTGGGGCCAAAAAGCGACTGCAGCCGGCGGGCGGGAAGTATAGCGCCTCGCAACGTGGCTTGACACTCCCCCGGGCCTTACCTAGCATGCCCTGCTTCACTTTACTTCACTTCCCAAAGACCCCAAACCGCCCGCCATGGAAATCCAAGACGTTCTGGACCTGATTGCCGACGACAAGCAGGCCGTCGACCGGCTGATCCAGGCCCGTCTGGCCTCCAATGTGGTGCTCATCGACCAGATCAGCCACTACATCATCAACAGCGGCGGCAAGCGCCTGCGCCCGGTGCTGGTGCTGCTGGCGGCCCGCGCCCTGGGTTACCAGGGCACGCACCACATCGACCTGGCGGCAGTGGTCGAATTCATTCACACCGCCACCCTGCTGCACGACGATGTGGTGGACGCCTCCGAGCTGCGCCGCGGCCAGCAGAGCGCCAATGCGGTATTCGGCAACGAGGCCAGCGTGCTGGTGGGCGACTTCCTCTACTCCCGCGCCTTCCAGATGATGGTGGATGTGGGCAGCATGCGGGTGATGCAAATCCTGTCCGATGCCACCAACACCATCGCCGAGGGCGAGGTGCTGCAACTGCTCAACTGCCACGACCCGGACACCACCGAAGAGCGCTATATGGACGTGATCCATTACAAGACCGCCAAGCTGTTCGAGGCGGCCTGCCAGCTGGGTGCCGTACTGGCCGGACGGCCGGCCGATGAGGAACAGGCCATGGCCCGCTATGGCATGCACCTCGGCACCGCCTTCCAGCTGATTGACGACGTACTGGACTACAGCGCCTCCAGTGAACAGCTGGGCAAGAACATCGGCGACGACCTGGCCGAGGGTAAGCCCACCCTGCCCCTGATCTACGCCATGCGCCATGGCAGCCCGGAACAGGCCGCGCTGATCCGCAGCGCTATCGAAAACGGCGGCCGGGAAAACATGGCGGAGATCACCGCGGCCATTGAATCCACCGGAGCCATCGCGTACACTTCGCGCTCCGCACGGCAGGAAGCCGATCGCGCCTTGGCCGAGCTGGCGAATTTCCCGGATTCGCCCTACAAACAGGCCCTGGCAGCGCTGGCGGAATTCTCGGTCGCTCGCGCGTACTGATTTGATTTTCGGGGTGTAGCTCAGCCCGGTAGAGCACTGCGTTCGGGACGCAGGGGCCGTAGGTTCAAATCCTATCACCCCGACCAACACCGTCGTCTTGGCCTTCCCTGGCCGTTGCGACACAAGTCCATCCGTGGACACAAAAAACCCGCTGTCTTGCGACAGCGGGTTTTTTATTTCCGGTCCGATGAAACCCATGCCGCGGGGGACGCCAGCGGCACGGGGCTTGCGCCGACTAGAACGGGATATCGTCGTCGAAATCGTCGAAGTTACTGCCGCCACTGCTGGCAGGGGCGCTCCGCCCCCCCTGCGCCTGCTGGCGTGCCGGTTGCGGCGCCGCCGCCTCCTGCTCCTGGTTGAAATCGGCGCTGGAGGCACCGCGGCCGCCGGCGCTGCCGAGCATCTGCATTTCGTTGGCGACGATCTCGGTGGTGTAGCGGTCCTGGCCACTCTGGTCCTGCCACTTACGGGTCTGCAGACGGCCCTCGATATATATCTGGGAACCCTTTTTCAGGTACTCACCGGCGATCTCGCCCAGACGACCGAACATCACCACCCGGTGCCATTCGGTACGGTCCTGCATCTGGCCGGTCTGCTTGTCCTTCCACTGATCCGTGGTGGCGATGGTGATGTTGGCGATGGCGCCGCCGTTGGGGGTGTAGCGCACTTCGGGGTCACGGCCCAGATTGCCGACCAGAATTACTTTGTTCACGCCTCGTGCCATGCTGCTGTCTCCGCTAAAACCTTGGTTGATTGTGTGCCCGTTCCCTGGGCCTGAGCCAGGATTGTATCAGGACTCCGGCAGCGAATACCGCTCCAGGGCCGCACGATCCAGCTGCTGGTCGTCGACCTTCAGGTAAGCCACACCTTCCGCGCCATTCACCACGGCCTCCGTCACGCCACGCACCCCGCGCAGCTCGCTGGCGAGCACGGCAGCCTGGGCCGGGTCCAGAACCCCGACCTTGAGGAGATGGCTGGCCAGGTAACGCGGCTGGCGCATGCCCAGGGCCGCCAGCCACCACAGGCCCAGGGCCGCGGCACAGAACAGGAACACGCTGTGCAGGCCATAGTGGCCGTGGAGCCAACCGCCGCTGGCGCCGCCGATGAAGGCGCCGACGAACTGTGAACTGCTGTACACCCCCATGGCAGTACCGCGGGCGTCGGCCGGGGCAAACTTCGACACCAGCGACGGCAGCGTGGCCTCCAACAGGTTGAAGGCGGTGAAGAACAACAGCAGCAACAGTGCAAGGCTGCCCAGACCGTCACCCAGCGTCCCCATGCCCGCCATGGCCAGCGCCAGCGCCGCGATCGCGCCCAGCAGCACCTGTTTCAGCTTACGCTTCTTCTCCGCCACGATGATGAAGGGAATGGCCAGGGTAATGGCCAGCACCATCACCGGCAGGTACAGCAGCCAGTGCCGCGCCGGGGCAAAGCCGATGTCACGCAACACCAGCGGCACCACCACGAAACTGGCCGTAAGCACCATGTGCAGCATGAAAATGCCGAAATCGATGCGCAGCAACTGGCCATCGCGCAGGATGCGGCCAAACTGTCCGGCCACCGGCTCGGCATCCGGGTGCCGCTGCGTGACCTGGGGGTTGGGTACGACGACAAACAGCAGGGCGATACCGCCCAGGGCCAGGGCGGCGGTGAGCCAGAAGATACCCGGCACACCAAACCACTGATTGAGCACAGGACCCAGCACCATGGCCACCACAAAGGACAGACCGATGCTCATGCCAATGAAGGCCATCGCCTTGGTGCGGTGCTCCTCACGGGTGAGATCGGCCACCAGCGCCATCACCGCCGCCGCCACCGCGCCAGCGCCCTGCAGGGCGCGGCCGATGATGACGCCCTGGATGGAGTCGGCTGTCGCCGCCACCACGCTGCCCACGGCGAAGATCACCAGGCCGGCGGCGATCACCGGCTTGCGGCCTAGGCGGTCGGAGGCCATACCGAAGGGGATCTGCAACAACGACTGGGTCAGGCCGTAGATACCGATGGCCACACCGATGAGCAGCGGCGTGACATCCTCCAGGTGTTCGGCATACAGGGCAAACACCGGCAGGATCATGAACATGCCGAGCATGCGCACGGCGAAAATACCGGCCAGCGCGGCGGCGGCGCGGCGCTCCAGCGCCGTCATGGAAGTTGAAATCATTGCTAGGTGGTTTCCTGACCCTGCGTAACCGTATTTATTACAGGGTATTGCTTTGCGTCGTGGAATGGCTCGGGCGTATATTAACAAGTTCTTTTGCACCCGGAAAACGGCATGGACACTATACGCATACGCGGCGCGCGCACGCACAATCTGCAAAACATCGACATCGAGTTGCCGCGCGACAAGCTCATCGTCTTCACCGGCCTATCCGGTTCCGGCAAATCCTCTCTGGCCTTCGACACCATTTACGCCGAAGGCCAGCGTCGCTACGTGGAGTCCCTCTCCGCTTATGCGCGCCAGTTTCTCTCCATGATGGAAAAGCCCGATGTGGATCACATCGAAGGGCTGTCACCGGCCATTTCCATCGAGCAGAAATCCACCTCACACAATCCGCGCTCCACCGTCGGTACCGTCACCGAAATCCATGACTACCTGCGTCTGCTCTACGCCCGCGCCGGTGAACCGCGCTGCCCCGAGCACGACACCGTGCTGGAGGCACAGACCGTCAGCCAGATGGTGGACCAGGTGCTGGCGCTGGCGGAAGGCACGCGCCTGATGCTGCTCGCCCCCATCGTGCAAGATCGCAAGGGCGAACACCTGCAACTGCTGGATGAATTGCGTTCCCAGGGCTTCGTGCGCGCCCGCATCAACGGTGAGGTGGTCGAACTGGATGCGGCACCAAAACTGGACCTGCGCCGCAAACACACCATTGAGGTGGTGGTGGATCGTTTCAAGGTGCGCGCCGATGTGGCGCAACGTCTAGCCGATTCGTTCGAAACCGCGCTCAAGCTGGCCGATGGTATCGCCCGCGTAGTGTTCATGGACGGCGAACAGGACGATCTGATGTTTTCCGCCCGCTTCGCCTGTCCGCTGTGCGGCTATGCCCTGAGTGAACTGGAGCCGCGCCTGTTCTCGTTCAACAATCCTGCCGGTGCCTGCCCCACATGCGATGGTCTCGGCGTAAAACAGTTCTTCGATCCGGCGCGCGTAGTGGTGCATCCCGAACTGAGTCTGGCCGAAGGTGCGATCCGCGGCTGGGATCGTCGCACCGTCTATTATTTCCAGTTGCTCAGCGCGCTCGCCGATCATTACGGCTTTGACATCGACACGCCGTTCAACCAGCTCACCGCCGAGGTGCAGCAGGTGATCCTCTACGGCAGCGGCGAGGAAGAGATCGAGTTCACCTATTTCTCCGAGCGCGGCTTCAGCCGCCAACGCCGTGAACCCTTCGAGGGTGTGCTGCCCAACATGGAGCGACGCTACCGCGAAACCGACTCCAATGTCGTGCGCGAGGAGCTGGCCAAGTACCTGAGCCAGAAACCCTGTCCCGACTGCCACGGTACGCGCCTCAACCGCTCGGCACGCTACGTGTATGTGGCCGGCATGAGCCTGCCCGAGGTCTCCGCCATGGCGGTGGGCCGCGCGCGCGAATTTGTCAGCACCCTGACCCTGCCCGGACGGCGCGGCGAGATCGCTGCCAAGATCCTTGCCGAGATCGGCGCCCGCCTCACCTTCCTGGTCAACGTGGGACTGGATTACCTGTCACTGGATCGCAGCGCCGACACCCTCTCCGGCGGCGAGGCGCAACGCATCCGCCTTGCCAGCCAGATCGGTGCCGGCCTGGTGGGTGTGATGTACATCCTCGATGAACCGTCCATAGGTCTGCACCAGCGTGACAATGAGCGACTGCTGGAGACGCTGACCCGCCTGCGCGACCTCGGCAATACCGTCATCGTCGTAGAGCACGACGAAGATGCCATCCTGCGTGCCGACCATGTGGTAGACATCGGTCCCGGGGCCGGCGTGCACGGCGGCCGCATCGTGGCCCAGGGCACGCCCAAGCAGGTGATGGCCAACAGGGATTCGCTCACCGGCCAGTATCTCTCCGGTGCCCGGCGCATCCAGGTGAGCGGCGGCCGTACCGCACCCGATCCGCAGCGGCAACTTGCCATTCGTGGCGCCAGTGGCAACAATCTCAAAGGCGTGAATGTCGACATCCCCGTTGGCCTGCTCACCTGTGTCACCGGCGTGTCCGGCTCGGGCAAATCCACCCTGATCATCGACACCCTTTACCGCCACGCCGCGCTGGCCCTGAACGGCAGCGGCGAAGACCCCTCACCCTGCGCCGAAATCCTCGGCCTGGACCAGTTCGACAAGGTGGTGGACATCGATCAGAGTCCGATTGGTCGCACGCCGCGCTCCAACCCGGCCACCTACACCGGCCTGTTCACCCCCATCCGCGACCTGTTCGCCGGTACCCAGGAGGCGCGCGCCCGCGGCTACAACCCTGGCCGCTTCTCGTTCAACGTCAAGGGCGGCCGCTGCGAGGCCTGCCAGGGCGACGGCCTGATCAAGGTCGAGATGCACTTCCTGCCCGACATCTACGTGCCGTGCGACGTGTGCAAGGGCAAGCGCTACAACCGCGAAACGCTGGAGGTTCGCTACAAGGGCAAGAACATCTACGAGGTGCTGGAGATGACGGTGGAGGATGCGCGCGTGTTCTTCGATGCGGTGCCACCCATCGCGCGCAAGCTGCAGACCCTGATGGACGTGGGACTCACCTACATCAAGCTGGGCCAGAGCGCCACCACCCTGTCCGGCGGCGAGGCCCAGCGCGTCAAGCTGGCCCGTGAGCTGTCCAAACGTGACACCGGCAACACCCTCTACATCCTCGACGAACCCACCACCGGCCTGCACTTCCACGACATCCAGCAGTTGCTCGATGTGCTTCACCGCCTGCGCGAGCACGGCAACACCATCGTGGTGATCGAGCACAACCTGGATGTGATCAAGACCGCCGACTGGCTCATCGACATGGGTCCGGAGGGCGGCGACAAGGGCGGCACCCTGGTCACGGCCGGCACGCCGGAACAGGTGGCCGCGTGTCCAGACTCACACACCGGTCGCTTCCTCAAACCACTGCTGGAACGGGAACGCCCAGCGCGCAAGAAAAAATAGAGGCTTAAGGGTGGCAGATATCTAGGGAAGATATGAATAAGTCCATCCTGGACTTCTCAGCCCACGCGAATCGAACAGTGTGCTTTTCGATTCGCGTCATGTGCCAACGATTTATGGTCGTTGGAACATGGCGGCACATCCCTGTGTCGCGGAAGCTCTGAACTTATTCAGGGCTTCCCCGGGCGCGGTCGTTGTCCAGTCGGATGCGCGCCCCGATGGCAAGACCGAGCTGCTGGGCGGCGCTGCCCTGATTTACGGCCAGCTCGATCAGGCCATTGGCGTTTTCGTACCAAAAGGCCGCGCCCGACGCCACGGCGCCGAAGGTGCGGGCATAGCGTAGTTGCCGTCCACCCGCGCTGATGAGGGTGGCGGGAGATACCGTGGCCGCGCGCAGCCCGGTCATGGCATTGCCGAAGTGGTCGACATAGATCGCCTCGGCCAGATCATCGGGCCAGTCGTTGTGCGAACACGCCATCGACTCACCCGGAGGCGTCTCACCGCGCGCCAGCCGGGCCGCTACCGGGGCGAACAGATCACGGCCGTGGAAGCTGGCAGAGAGATGCGACGGCCGCCACGTAATCTCCCAGCAACGACAGGCGGTGGCACGGCGCCGCACCAGCTCGAACAGGCCGTTGTCCGGGCCGACATACCAACGACCATCAGCCTGCAACATCACCGGGCGACGTGCTGCCGTGCCGACCCCCGGGTCGACCACTGCGAGAAAAACGCTGCCGGCGGGAAATTCGTTCGTATACGCTGCCAGCAGATAGGCGCTGGCGCGCGGATTACAGCGCGGCGCATCGTTGAACAGGGTGACCACCGGCACGCCAGGCGCCTCGCGATACAGCACCGCCTGCATCTGCCCCATATACGGACCGGTGGGTCCGAAATCGGTCATCAATACCAGCATCATTGCCCCCCTGGCCACCACTCCCACACAAACAAAAAAGCCGGGCAGAGCCCGGCTTCTTCTCAGCGCAAAACCAACACGCTTATTCCTCGCTAGCCTCGACCACCTCGCCGGCCTGTTCCGGACGGTCGACCAGCTCGACGATGGCCATCGGCGCAGCGTCACCGGCACGGTAACCGCACTTGAGGATACGCAGGTAACCGCCCGGACGGGCCTGGTAGCGCGGACCCAGCTCATTGAACAGCTTGGTCACCACATCGCGGTCGCGCAGACGGGCGAAGGCCAAGCGGCGCTTGGCAACGGAATCTACCTTGGCCAGGGTGATCAGCGGCTCGGCAACGCGGCGCAGCTCTTTTGCCTTCGGCAAGGTGGTCTTGATGATCTCGTGCTGCAGCAGCGAGGCCGCCATATTCTTCAGCATGGCCTTGCGGTGGCTGCTGTTGCGGCTCAGTTGCCGACCAATATTACGATGACGCATGGGCGTATCCTTAAAATCCTAGACTAACGTTGCTGAGGTCACGCAGCCGGCTCAAGCGCCGACCTTGTCTTCATCCTTTGCTCGCAGGCTTGCCGGCGGCCAATTCTCCAGGCGCATGCCCAGGGACAGGCCACGGGAGGCCAACACGTCCTTGATCTCGGTAAGCGACTTCTTGCCGAGATTCGGCGTCTTGAGCAGCTCTACTTCGGTGCGCTGAATCAGGTCGCCGATGTAGTAAATATTTTCCGCCTTCAGACAGTTGGCCGAACGTACGGTCAGTTCCAAGTCGTCCACCGGACGCAGCAGAATCGGGTCGATGGCGGGCTCCGCCACATCTTGACGCGACTCCTTCTTGCCCTGCAGGTCGACAAAGGCCGACAGCTGCTCCTGCAGTATGGTCGCAGCACGGCGAATCGCTTCATCCGGCTCGATGGTGCCATTGGTTTCCAGCTCAATGATCAGCTTGTCCAGATTGGTGCGCTGTTCCACACGGGCGCTGTCCACCGTGTAGGACACACGGCGCACCGGGCTGAAGGAGGCATCGATCTGCAGACGGCCGATGGGACGGCTCTCATCTTCGCTGTTGAAGCGCTGGTTGGCCGGCTGGTAGCCACGCCCGGTATTGACCTTCAGCGTCATATTCAGCTCACCGGACTTGGTCAGGTGGGCGATAACATGTTCCGGGTTCAGCACTTCTACACTGTGATCCAGCACGATATCGCCGGCGGTCACGGGGCCAGGCCCTTTCTTGCTCAACTTCAGCACGGCTTCATCGCGGCCGGCCATGCGCAGGGCAACCCCCTTCAGGTTGAGCAGGATTTCAATGACGTCTTCCTGCACACCTTCGATGGTGGTGTACTCGTGCAGCACGCCATCAATTTCGACTTCAACGATTGCGCTGCCGACCATGGACGACAGCAAAATGCGACGCAGCGCGTTACCCAGGGTATGACCAAAACCGCGCTCGAGCGGCTCCAAGGTCACCTTGGCGCAGGTGTCGCTGATCTTCTCCACGCCCACCAGGCGCGGCTTGAGCAATTCTCCAACTGAGCCCTGCATGTACAGTCCTCTCTCGTATCTGCTGGACCGAATTCCAACCGGTGCCACCCCCTACTTCCGCAGGAGGCGGCCCACCCCGCCCCTTACTTGGAGTAGAGCTCGACCACCAGCTGTTCCTGAATCTCCGCGGGCAGCTCGCTGCGCTCCGGCTTGGCCTTGTAGACGCCCTGTAGCTTGTTCACGTCCACCTCAATCCATTCCGGGAAACCACGCTGCTGGGCCAGCTCAACGGCAGCCTTGACGCGCAGCTGCTCCTTGGCACGGGCAGCAATGGCAACGACGTCGCCCGGCTTGACCACATAACCCGGGATGTTCACCTTGTTGCCGTTGACGGTCACGCCGTTGTGACGAACAAGCTGGCGCGCCTCGGTGCGGGAGACGCCAAACCCCATGCGGTACACGACATTGTCCAGACGCGACTCCAGCAACTGCAGCAGGTTTTCACCGGTGTTGCCCTTGATACGGTCGGCTTCGGCGTAGTAGCTGCGGAACTGACGCTCCAGCACGCCGTAAATACGACGCATCTTCTGCTTCTCACGCAGCTGACGTGCGTAATCGGACAGACGGGAACGGCGCTGGCCATGCTGACCCGGCGGGAACGGGCGATTTTCGATCGCGCACTTGCTACCGAAGCACTTCTCGCCTTTGAGGAACAGCTTCTCGCCTTCGCGGCGGCACTGGCGACACTTGGAACCGATATACCTAGCCACTTTGTTCTCCTGCTTACACGCGACGCTTCTTGGGCGGACGGCAACCGTTGTGCGGAATCGGCGTCACGTCGGAAATGCTCATAATCTTGAAGCCCTTGGCATTCAGGGCACGCACAGCGGATTCACGACCGGGGCCGGGACCCTGCACACGCACTTCCAGGTTCTTCATACCGAACTCCAACGCCTTGGCGCCGCAGGTCTCCGCCGCCACCTGCGCGGCAAACGGGGTGCTCTTGCGCGAACCACGGAAGCCGGAGCCGCCAGAGGTCGCCCAGCACAGGGCATTACCCTGGCGATCGGTAATAGTAACGATGGTGTTGTTGAAGGAAGCGTGAACGTGGGCGATACCGTCCACTACATTCTTCTTTACCTTCTTACGTGTACGTGAAGCCGCTGCTGCTTTTGCCATGTGTAAGTCCTAGTTAACAGCCATGTCCGGGCCGGAGCACGGACGGTTGCCGATTACTTCTTGATAGCGCGACGCGGGCCCTTGCGGGTACGCGCATTGGTACGGGTACGCTGACCGCGCACCGGCAGTCCGCGACGATGACGCAGGCCGCGGTAGCAACCCAGGTCCATCAGACGCTTGATATTCATGGAAATCTCGCGGCGCAGGTCGCCTTCCACGGTGAACTTGGCGACCTCGGTGCGCAAACCCTCAACTTCCGCCTCGCTCAGGTCCTTGACCTTGGTTTCGGGGCGAACGCCAGCGGCGATACAAATCTTCTGGGCACGGGTGCGGCCGATACCATAGATTGCGGTAAGCGCAATCACGGCGTGCTTCTGCACCGGGATGTTAATGCCAGCTATACGGGCCATCGAGCCTATCCTCAGCTATAAAACGGACGCCACCACCCCAAGGCGGTGAAACGCGCAATGTTACTGTTGAAACCTTGCTTGGTCAAGCGCCAGCCACAGGGACCGGCGCAGTTTACCTTACCCCTGGCGCTGCTTGTGGCGGGCGTCGGAGGAACAAATCACCCGAACCACGCCCTTGCGGCGCACAATCTTGCAGTTACGGCAAACCTTCTTGACAGATGCCTGAACCTTCATCGTCGTTCTCCCAAATAAAAATGCCAGGCCGGTTTAGCGGGGGAAACCTGCGCCACCGTGCCCCTTAAGATTCGCCTTCCTCATCAGCCCCTCGTACTGGTGGGACATCAAGTGCGCCTGAACCTGCGCCATGAAGTCCATAGTCACCACCACGATAATCAGCAGCGAGGTACCGCCGAAGTAAAACGGTACGTTCCAGTACAGAATCAGGAACTCCGGCAGCAGACAGACCAAGGTGATGTAAATCGCGCCGGCCAGGGTCAGCTTGCTCAAAATACCGTCGATATAGCGGGCAGTCTGCTCACCGGGACGGATCCCGGGAACAAAGGCACCCGACTTCTTCAAGTTCTCCGCCGTGTCCTTGGGGTCGAACATCAGGGCGGTATAGAAGAAGCAGAAAAACACTATGGCTGCTGCGTAGAGCCCCACGTACAGCGGTTGCCCCGGCGACAGGGTAGCCGCCATGTCGGACAACCAGCCCATACCCTCGGCACTACCGAACATCCCACCCAGCGTGGCTGGGAAAAGGATGATACTGGAGGCGAAGATCGGCGGAATCACACCGGCCATGTTCACCTTCAGCGGCAGATGGCTGGTCTGCCCTGCGTACATCTTGCGGCCCTGCTGACGCTTGGCATAATTCACCGTAATACGCCGCTGACCACGCTCCACGAACACCACAAAGGCAGTGACCGCCAGGGCGCCAGCGAACAGCACCAGAATCAGCAGCGCATTGAGCTCGCCGGTACGGGCCAACTCCAGCGTACCGCCGATGGCGGAGGGCAAGCCGGCCACAATACCTGCGAAAATGATCATCGAGATGCCGTTGCCGATGCCGCGCTCGGTAACCTGCTCACCCAACCACATCAGGAACATGGTTCCGGTCACCAGGGTCACCACAGTGACAAAACGGAACGCGATGCCCGGATCGATAACCAGCGGCAGGTTACCCGCCCGCTGACTCTCCAGCATGATCGCCACGCCAATACCCTGGAAAGTGGCCAAGGCCAGCGTACCGATGCGGGTATACTGCGTAATCTTGCGCCGCCCGGCCGCGCCTTCCTTGTTCAGCTGCTCCAGGTATGGCGATACCTTGGTGAGCAACTGCATGATGATCGATGCCGAGATGTACGGCATGATACCGAGCGCAAATACGCTCAAACGCTCAAGTGCACCACCGGAGAACATGTTGAACATGTCCAGGATGGTGCCACGCTGCTGCTCGAACAATGCCGCCAATGCCACCTGATCGATACCCGGGACCGGGATGTGCGCACCGATACGGAAAACCAACAACGCCCCCAGCAGAAACAGGAGGCGTTGTTTGAGTTCGGTCAGCTTCCCTCCGCCGAGGGCGCCGGCCATCGCGGCACGACTGGCAGCCACTATTCTTCGACCTTGCCGCCAGCCGCCTCGATGGCTGCGCGCGCGCCCTTGGTCACGGCGACGCCCTTGACGGTGACAGCCTTCTCGACCTTACCGGAGGCAATCACCTTGACGCGCTTGATCTCCTGACCGATCACGTTGGCAGCCTTCAGGCCCAGCAGGTCAACCACGTCGCCCGCCACCTTGGCCAACTCATGCAGGCGAACTTCGGCGCTGTCGGCAGCCTTGAGCGAACGGAAGCCAATCTTGGGCAGACGGCGCTGCAGCGGCATCTGACCGCCTTCGAAACCAACCTTGTGGAAGCCGCCAGCACGCGCCTTCTGACCCTTGTGGCCGCGACCAGAGGTCTTACCAAGGCCGGAGCCGATACCGCGACCGAGGCGCTTGCCAACCTTCTTGGCCCCTTCACCGGGCTTAAGCGTATTCAGGCGCATATTCAAGCTCCTTCAACCTTCAACAGGTAGGACACCTTGCTGATCATGCCGCGGGTGCACGGAGTGTCCTCAACTTCGACCGTATGATGCATACGACGCAGGCCAAGACCAGTGACGCACGCCTTGTGAGAGGCGAGGCGACCATGGGCGCTGCGAACCAGCGTAACTTTCAACGTATTCTTCTGTGCCATGGCTTATTCCAGAATTTCTTTCACCGACTTGCCACGCTTGGCGGCAGCCTGCTCGGGAGAAGACATTGCCGCCAGCCCGTTCATGGTGGCGCGCACCACGTTGTTCGGGTTGCTCGAACCAATGCACTTGGCCAACACGTTGTGTACGCCGGCCATTTCCAGCACGGCACGCATGGCGCCGCCGGCGATGATGCCGGTACCTTCGGAGGCCGGCTGCATGAACACCTTGGCAGCGCCGTGACGGGCGGTCACCGGATGCTGCAGGGTGCCGTTGGCCACGGCTACCTGGGTCATGTTCTTGCGCGCCTTTTCCATCGCCTTGGCGATGGCAGCCGGCACTTCACGTGCCTTGCCGGTGCCGATGCCGACCTTGCCCTGGCCGTCGCCAACGACAGTCAGTGCGCTGAAGGCAAACTGACGACCGCCCTTGACGGTCTTGGACACACGATTGACCGCGATGAGCTTCTCGTTCAGGCCATCGGTGCTCGGAGTTACGTCAAATCCCGCCATAATCTAACCCTTAGAATTCCAGACCGTTTTCGCGAGCGGCATCAGCCAACGCCTTGACGCGACCATGATATTTGAAGCCGGCGCGGTCGAAAGCGACCTGCGTGATACCGGCCGCCTTGGCCTTCTCCGCCACGGCCTTGCCTACGGCGACAGCCGCTTCGATATTGCCGGTGGACTTCAGGCCGCTCTTGATGCCAGCCTCCAGCGTGGAAGCAGCAGCAACAACCTCGGAACCATTGGGCGCGATGACCTGCGCGTAGATATGGCTCGGAGTACGATGGATACAGAGGCGATAGGCACCCAGTTCCCGAATCTTGGAACGGGC
The DNA here is from genome assembly GCF_059410345.1 of Sulfurivermis sp. Taxonomy (NCBI): domain Bacteria; kingdom Pseudomonadati; phylum Pseudomonadota; class Gammaproteobacteria; order Thiohalomonadales; family Thiohalomonadaceae; genus Sulfurivermis; species Sulfurivermis sp. The sequence continues at coordinate 89,289 of NZ_JBLJDO010000005.1, forward strand.
ACGCAGAGCGCGGCGCAAACGGGCAGTTTTTTTGTCGTTCATAGCTTAAGACCCTACTTCTTCTTGGCCTCTTTGCGGATGATCTTCTCACCCGCGTACTTGATACCCTTGCCCTTGTACGGCTCGGGGGGGCGATAGGCGCGAATGTCCGCGGCCACCTGCCCTACCTTTTGCTTATCGGAACCCTTGACCACGATCTCAGTCTGGCTCGGGGTTTCGATGGTGATACCTTCCGGCGCGTCATACTTGACCGGATGAGAGAAACCGAGGGTCAGATTCAGGGTCTTGCCCTGAGCCTGAGCGCGGTAACCCACGCCGACCAGCTCCAGCTTGCGCTCGAAGCCCTGGGTAAGGCCGCGGAAGATATTGGCCACCAGCGCGCGGGTGGTACCCACCATGGCGACGTTGGCTGGAGTCTGGCTGTGCGGGGCAAAGCGCAGCTCGTTACCTTCCATCTTGATGCTGACGTCACCGCGCACCATATGAGTGACGGCACCCTTGCTACCCTTGATGTTGAGCGCCTGTCCTTCGACGGCCACCTGCACACCGGCAGGGATCACAACAGGATTGAGAATTCTTGCCATGTCACGCCACCCTTAAGAGACAAAGCACAGGACTTCGCCGCCGTGGCCAGCCTTGCGGGCGGCACGGTCGGTCATCAGACCGGCTGAAGTGGAAACAATGGCGATACCCAGACCGCCGCGCACCTTCGGCAGCTCATTCTTGGCCTTGTACTGACGCAGGCCAGGACGGCTGATGCGGCGCAGCTCTTCGATGACCGGCTTGCCCTGGTAATACTTGAGGGCGATCTTCAGCACCGGCTTGCCGGCGGAGGCATCCACCGAGAAATCGGTGATATAGCCTTCGTCTTTCAGCAGCTGGGCGATATTCACCTTCAGCTTGGAGGAAGGAATCGAAACCTCATGCTTCTGCGCACCCAGGGCATTGCGGATGCGCGTCAGCATATCGGCTATCGGATCAGTCATACTCATTGTATCGATATCCCTTAGTTAAGTAATTCTTACCAACTGGCCTTGCGCAGACCAGGCACGTCACCACGCATGGTGGCTTCACGCAGCTTGTTGCGGCCCAGGCCGAACTTGCGATAGAAACCGTGCGGGCGACCGGTCAGGCTGCAGCGATTGTGCTGACGCACCGGACTGGAATCACGCGGCATCTTCTGCAACTGCAACTGCAGGGCGTCGCGCTCTTCAAAGCCGAGATCCGGATTCTGCAGCTTGGCCTTGATGTCGGCGCGCTTGGCGGCGTACTTGGCTACCAGCTTGGCGCGCTTCAGCTCGCGCATCTTCATGGAGGTCTTCGCCATGACTTGTGCCCCTTAAGACTTGAACGGGAAGTTGAAGGCACGCAACAGGGCGCGGCCGTCATCATCATTAGTGGCGGTGGTGGTGATGGTGATATCCATGCCACGCAACGTGTCGATCTTGTCGTAATCGATTTCCGGGAAAATGATCTGTTCCTTCACGCCCATGCTGTAATTACCCTGGCCGTCGAAAGACTTGGCGCTCACACCGCGGAAGTCTCGCACGCGAGGGATCGCAATGCTGATCAGCCGATCCAGAAACTCATACATACGATCGCCCCGAAGGGTCACCTTGCAACCAATGGGCCAGCCTTCACGAATCTTGAAGCCTGCGACGGATTTGCGCGCCTTGGTGGCAACCGGCTTCTGACCGGCAATCTTGGTCATGTCAGCCAGGGCGTGCTCCAGCACCTTTTTATCGGCGGCAGCTTCACCCACACCCATGTTCAGGGTGATCTTGGTGATACGCGGCACCTGCATGACGTTGGCATAGCCGCGCTCCTGCATCAGCTGCGGCACAACCGTATCTTTGTAAAACTGCTTCAGTCTAGCCATCATTGCCTACCCGACTCACGCGTCCACGACTTCGCCGTTGGACTTGAAGAAACGAACCTTGCGGCCGTCCTCGAGAACCTTGATCCCGACCCGATCGGCCTTGCCCGTCGCGCTATTGAACAGGGCGACATTGGACACGTGGATGGAAGTTTCCTTCTCCACGATACCGCCGGGGGCACCCTTGAGGGGATTCGGCTTCTGGTGCTTCTTCACCATGTTCACGCCCTCGACCACGACACGGTCGGTCGGCAGAACACGCAGCACATTGCCGCGACGCCCCTTATCCCGGCCGGTAAGGACGACTACTTCGTCACCTTTCTTAATCTTGCGCATCATCTCTACTCTCTGCCTTACAGCACCTCAGGTGCCAGCGACACGATCTTCATGAAACGCTCGCCACGCAGCTCACGGGTCACGGGCCCGAAGATACGGGTGCCGATCGGCTCAAGCTTGTTGTTGAGCAGCACGGCAGCGTTGCCATCAAAGCGAATCAGGGAGCCGTCGGAACGGCGCACGCCCTTGGCGGTACGTACCACCACGGCATTGTAGACCTCCCCCTTTTTGACCTTGCCACGGGGGATGGCTTCCTTGATGCTTACTTTAATAACGTCGCCAATACTGGCGTAACGGCGGTGCGAACCGCCCAAAACCTTGATGCACTGGACCACACGGGCGCCGCTGTTGTCGGCCACATCCAGTTTTGTCTGCATCTGTATCATGGTTGTGTCTCCACACAATCACACTGGCCGGGAATCTGAAGGGGGCGCATATTAACACCAAACGGCGCCAAGCCCAAACCTTTTTTATCTGGGCTCCGGCGCCATCCCTACCGGCAGGGTGACGGATTATCAGTCTTCAGCTAGCCTTCTCAACCACCTTGACCAGGCGCCAGGTCTTGCTCTTGGAGAGCGGACGGCATTCCTCGATGGTCACCACATCCCCTTCCTTGCACTCGTTCTGCTCGTCATGGGCATGCAGCTTGGTGGAACGCTTTACATACTTACCGTAAATCGGGTGCTTGACGCGGCGCTCGATCAGGACGGTAATGGTCTTGTCCATCTTGTCGCTGGTGACGCGGCCGGTGACGGTACGCATCACTTTGGTTTCTTCGCTCATTCTGCCTTACCTGCCTTCTGTTCCAGAATGGTCTTGACCCGGGCGATATCACGGCGCACGGCCTTCACGCGGTGCGGCTGGGACAACTGACCGGTGCCCTTCTGCATACGCAGGTTGAACTGCTCACGCAGCAGGCCGAGCAACTCCTGATTCAGTTCCTCGACACCCTTCTGCCTCAAATCATTCGCTTTCATCACAGCACCGTACGGGTTACAAATGCGGTTTTCAGGGGCAGCTTGGCAGCTGCCAGGCGGAACGCCTCGCGGGCAATATCCTCACCCACCCCTTCCATTTCATACAGCATCTTGCCGGGCTGGATCTGGGCCACCCAGTACTCGACATTACCCTTACCGTTGCCCATACGTACTTCCAGGGGCTTCTGGGTAATCGGCTTGTCCGGGAACACACGGATCCAGATCTTGCCGCCACGCTTGACGTGACGGGTCATGGCTCGACGGGCGGCCTCGATCTGGCGGGCAGTGAGACGACCGCGCTCGACGCTCTTGAGGCCGAACTCCCCGAAGCTCACCTTGTTGCCGCTATTGGCCAGACCGCGGTTGCGGCCCTTATGCTGCTTGCGGAATTTTGTGCGTTTGGGCTGAAGCATCTTCCCTACTCCTCAAAATCAGTGGGCCGCGGCCTTTTCGGCCGCTGCGCCGGCGGCTTCGCCGCGGTCAAACACTTCGCCCTTGAAGATCCACACCTTGACGCCGATGACGCCGTAAGTGGTGTTGGCTTCGGCCACGCCGTAGTCGATGTCCGCACGCAAGGTATGCAGAGGCACGCGGCCTTCACGCACCCACTCACTGCGGGCAATCTCGGCGCCGTTCAGACGGCCACCAACATTGATCTTCACGCCCAGAGCGCCCAGACGCATGGCGTTCTGCACGGCGCGCTTCATGGCGCGGCGGAACATGATGCGGCGCTCCAGCTGCTGGGCGATGCTCTGCGCCACCAGGGTGGCATCCAGCTCGGGCTTACGCACTTCCTCGATGTTGATGTGCACGGGCACCTTCATCATCTCGGACACTTCCTGGCGCAGACGCTCGATATCCTCACCCTTCTTGCCAATCACCAGACCGGGACGGGCAGTATGGATGGTGATGCGGGCATTACGCGCGGGGCGCTCAATCTGCACGCGGCTGATGGATGCCTGAGCCAGCTTTTTCTGCAGGAACTCACGAACCTTGAGATCCATGTGCAGAAACTCCGGGAAGTTCTTGCTGTCGGCGTACCACTTGGAGGTCCAGTCCTTGGTGATGCCCAGGCGGATTCCGGTCGGGTGAACTTTGTGTCCCATTGCTGCCTCTCTGTTACTTTTCCGCGACCATCACGGTGATGTGACTGGTACGCTTGCTGATCCGGTTGCCACGGCCCTTGGCGCGCGCCTGCATGCGCTTGAGAGTCGGACCCTCGTCAACGTAGATCTTGGACACCTTCAACTCGTCGATGTCCGCACCCTCGTTGTGCTCGGCATTGGCGATGGCCGATTCGAGAACCTTCTTCACCATTTCCGCTGCCTTCTTCTGGCTGAAGGTCAGGGTCTGCAGAGCACGCTCCACAGGCATACCGCGGATCAGGTCGGCGACCAGGCGGCACTTCTGCGGCGAAATCCGCGCGTAGCGCAATTTTGCTGCCACTTCCATCGTCATCACCTCTTATTTCTTCGCCTTCTTGTCGGCCGCATGGCCGCGGAAGGTACGGGTCGGCGCGAATTCGCCCAGCTTATGGCCAACCATGTTGTCGGTAACCATAACCGGCACGTGCTGACGGCCGTTATGGATGGCGATGGTCAGGCCGACCATGTCCGGCAGAATCATCGAACGGCGCGACCAGGTCTTGATCGGCTTCTTGACATTGCTGGCAGCGGCCACTTCGACCTTCTTCGCCAGATGGTGATCGATGAAAGGGCCCTTTTTTACAGAACGCGGCATTACAGTTGCCCTCTTCCGTTATTTCTGGTTACGGCGGCGCACAATCATGCCGTCCGTACGTTTGTTGTTGCGGGTCTTGTAACCCTTGGTCGGCACACCCCAGGGCGTGCAGGGGTGACGGCCACCGGAGGTACGGCCTTCACCACCACCGTGCGGGTGGTCAACCGGGTTCATCACGACACCGCGCACCGTCGGGCGCACGCCCAGCCAGCGCTTGGCACCGGCTTTGCCCAGCTTGCGCAGGTTGTGCTCGCTGTTGCCGACTTCGCCGATGGTGGCGCGGCATTCAGCATGCACCTTGCGCATTTCGCCGGAACGCAGGCGCAGGGTGGCGTAGCCGCCTTCACGGGCCACCAGCTGCACGGCGGCACCGGCGGAGCGGGCCAACTGCGCACCCTTGCCGACCTTGAGTTCGACGCAGTGCACGGTGGAACCGACCGGGATGTTGCGCAGCGGCAGGCAGTTGCCGGCCTTGATGGGAGCGGCAGAGCCGGACATGATTTCGTCGCCGGCAGTCAGACCGCGCGGAGCGATGATGTAACGACGCTCGCCATCCGCATACTTGATCAGGGCGATGTGCGAAGTACGGTTCGGATCGTATTCCAGGCGCTCTACGGTACCGGCGATGCCGTCCTTGTTGCGCTTGAAATCAATCACACGGTAATGCTGCTTGTGCCCGCCGCCCTGGTGACGCGTCGTAATACGGCCGGCGTTGTTGCGGCCGCCATTCTTGGACTTTTTCTCCAGCAACGGCGCGTGCGGCGCACCCTTGTGCAGATCGGGGTTCACCACCTTGACGACAAAGCGGCGTCCGGGGGAGGTCGGTTTGAGTTTAACAATAGCCATTTTCGACGTCCTTCAAACGTTATTCCCCACCCATGAAGGAGATCTCTTGACCTTCCTTCAGGGTGACGTACGCCTTCTTCCAGTCACTGCGCTGGCCCATACGCTGGCCGAAACGCTTGACCTTGCCCTTGACAGTGCTGACACGCACGGCATCAACGCTGACATTGAACAGATGTTCAACCGCCGCCTTGATCTCCGGCTTGCTGGCATCGGTCACGACGCGGAACACATACTGGTTATTGGCATCGGCGATGACGCTGCTCTTCTCCGACAGGTGCGGGGCCAGCAACACTTTCAACAGACGTTCCTGGTTCATGCCAGCATCTCCTCTACCTGCTTCAGCGCCGGTACCGTAATCAATACCTTCTCGAAACCGACCAGACTTACCGGATCCACGTGACGCGCCATGCAGACCTCTACGTCATGCAGATTACGGGCGGACAGGTACAGGTTGTCGCCCAGTTCATCGGTCACGATCAGCGCATTGTTGATGCCCATGGACTTCAGCTTCTCAACCAGCTGCTTGGTCTTGGGGGCTTCCATCTCGAACTTGTCAACAACGACCAGACGCTCCTGACGCACCAGCTCGGCCATGATCGAGCGCAGGGCGGCACGGTACATCTTCTTGTTGACCTTCTGGCTGAAATCGCGGGGCTTGGCCGCGAAAATCTTGCCGCCGCCACGCCACAGCGGGCTGGAGCTCATACCGGCACGGGCACGGCCGGTGCCCTTCTGACGCCACGGCTTGGCGGTGGTGTGGCTGACCTCGGCGCGAGTCTTCTGCGCCTTGGTACCGGCACGACCACCGGCCAGATAGGCGGTTACGACCTGGTGTACCAGCGCTTCGTTGAAGTCTTCACCGAACATCAGATCGGAGACCTCGACGGATTTGGTGGAAGCGCGGCCAGTCGGCGTAGTCAATTTGATTTCCATCGTCTAACCCCCTTAGGCCTTCACGCTGGCGCGCACGATGAGATTGCCGCCGCGCGGGCCCGGTACAGCGCCCTTAACCAGCAACAGGTTGCGCTCGGCATCCACGCGCACGACCTCAAGGCATTGCACGGTGCAGCGCTCGTTACCCATGTGACCGGTCATCTTCTTGCCCTTGAACACACGACCCGGGGTCTGGTTCTGGCCGGTGGAACCGGGAACGCGGTGCGAACGGGAGTTGCCGTGGGTGGCATCCTGGGTACGGAAGTTGTGACGCTTCACGGTACCGGCATAGCCCTTACCGATGGAGGTGCCAGTAACGTCGACGCTCTGGCCGGCGGCGAAGATGTCGACCTTGATTTCATTGCCCGGGGCCAGTTCAGCGCCTTCGCCCTCGGCGAGACGGAACTCGGACAGGGTACGACCCGCCTCAACGCCGGCCGCGGCAAAGTGACCGGCCATCGGCTTGGTCACGCGCACGGCGCGGCGGGTGCCGACGGTCACCTGCACGGCACGGTAGCCGTCGGTTTCCAGGGTCTTGATCTGGGTGACGCGATTGGGTTCAACCTCAATCACGGTGACCGGGATACTGACGCCGTCTTCAGTAAAGACACGGGTCATACCGGCCTTGCGTCCGATAACACCTATTGCCATTGTTATAACCTCTATCTATGCCGATTACGATTGACCGGCACCTATTTGCAAGTAACGGGAGCCGGCAACACACCGGCCCACCGCATCAGCTCAGCTTGATCTGCACATCCACGCCGGCAGCGAGATCAAGCTTCATCAGTGCGTCGACCGTCTTGTCGGTCGGGTCGACGATTTCCATCATCCGCTTGTGGGTGCGCAGCTCATACTGATCACGCGCATCCTTGTTGACGTGCGGAGAAACCAGCACGGTAAAGCGCTCGTTTTTGGTCGGCAGCGGGATCGGACCCTTGACCTGCGCACCGGTACGCTTGGCGGTATCGACGATCTCCTTGGCCGACTGGTCGATCAGGCGATGGTCGAAAGCCTTGAGGCGAATACGAATCTTCTGGTTTGCCATGTCTATTACTCGATGATCTTGGCAACCACGCCGGCGCCGACAGTACGGCCACCTTCGCGGATTGCAAAGCGCAGACCTTCTTCCATTGCGATGGGAGAAATCAGCGATACCTTCATGTTCACGTTGTCACCCGGCATCACCATCTCCACGCCTTCCGGCAGGTCGCACGCACCGGTCACGTCCGTGGTACGGAAGTAGAACTGCGGGCGGTAACCGTTGAAGAACGGGGTGTGACGGCCGCCTTCGTCCTTGCTCAGCACGTACACTTCGGCGTCGAACTTGGTGTGCGGCTTGATGCTGCCCGGCTTGCACAGAACCTGGCCGCGCTCCACTTCGTCACGCTTGGTGCCGCGCAGCAGCACGCCGACGTTGTCACCGGCCTGACCCTGGTCCAGCAGCTTGCGGAACATTTCCACGCCGGTCACGGTGGTCTTGGTGGTCGGGCGAATGCCCACGATTTCCACTTCCTCACCCACCTTCACCACGCCGCGCTCGATACGGCCGGTCACCACGGTGCCGCGCCCGGAAATGGAGAACACGTCTTCGATCGGCATCAGGAAGGCGCCGTCGATGGCACGCTCCGGTTCCGGAATGTAGGTGTCCAGGGCGTTGATCAGCTTCTCAATCGCCGGCACGCCGATGTCGGAGGTATCACCTTCCAGCGCCTTCAGCGCCGAACCCACCACGATCGGGGTGTCATCGCCCGGGAAGTCGTAGGAGGACAGCAGGTCGCGCACCTCCATCTCGACCAGTTCCAGCAGTTCCGCGTCGTCCACCATGTCGGCCTTGTTCATGAACACGACGATGTACGGCACGCCGACCTGACGGGCCAGCAGGATGTGCTCGCGGGTCTGCGGCATCGGGCCGTCGGCAGCCGACACCACCAGGATCGCGCCGTCCATCTGCGCCGCGCCCGTGATCATGTTCTTCACGTAGTCGGCATGACCCGGGCAGTCCACGTGGGCGTAGTGGCGGTTCGCGGACTCGTACTCCACGTGCGCAGTAGAAATAGTGATACCACGGGCCTTTTCTTCCGGCGCCGCATCGATCTGGTCGTAGGCCTTCGCCTCACCACCGAACTTCTTCGCCTGCACCACCGTCAGGGCCGCGGTCAGCGTCGTCTTGCCATGGTCCACGTGACCAATCGTACCGACGTTTACGTGCGGCTTCTTACGCTCGAATTTTTCCTTGGACACGGTCGTTACCCTCTAAATAGCTGAATACTGGTTTGGTTGGTTCGTCAGGCGGACTTCTTGATGACCGCCTCGGTCACGTTCGCCGGAGCATCCTGGTACTTCTTGAACTCCATGGAGTAGGTGGCACGGCCCTGGGTCTGCGAACGCAGCGAGGTCGAGTAACCGAACATCTCGGACAGCGGCACCTCGGCGCGCAGCACCTTGATGCCGGCATTGTCTTCCATGCCCAGAATCATGCCGCGGCGGCGATTCAAATCGCCCATCACGTCGCCCATGTACTCTTCCGGCGTTTCCACCTCGACCGCCATGATCGGTTCGAGCAGGACGGCACCCGCCTTCAGCGCACCTTCCTTGAAGCCCATGGAACCGGCGATCTTGAACGCCATTTCGTTGGAGTCCACGTCGTGGTAAGAACCATCGAACAGGGTGACCTTGACGTCCACCACCGGGAAGCCGGCGATAACGCCGTTCTTCATCTGTTCCTGGACGCCCTTGTCCACGGCCGGGATGTATTCCTTCGGTACCACACCACCGACGATGCCGTTGACGAATTCATAACCCTTGCCGGGCTCCTGCGGCTCCAGCTTGAGCCATACATGACCGTACTGGCCACGACCGCCGGACTGGCGCACAAACTTACCTTCTTGTTCCACCGCCTTGCGGATGGTTTCGCGGTAGGCCACCTGGGGCGCACCAATGTTGGCCTCGACCTTGAATTCACGCTTCATGCGGTCGACGATGATTTCCAGGTGCAGTTCACCCATGCCGGAGATGATGGTCTGACCGGACTCTTCGTCGGTGCGCACGCGGAAGGACGGGTCCTCCTGCGCCAGCTTGTTCAGGGCCAGGCCCATCTTTTCCTGGTCGCTCTTGGTCTTCGGCTCCACAGCGATGGAAATTACCGGCTCCGGGAATTCCATCCGCTCCAGAATGACCGGCTTGTCCAGGGAGGACAGGGTGCTACCGGTAATAACGTCCTTCAGGCCGACACAGGCCACGATCTCACCGGCACGCGCCTCCTTCAGCTCATCACGCTGGTTGGCGTGCATCTGCAGCATACGGCCGATACGTTCCTTGCCGCCGCTCTGCGAGTTGTACACGCTGTCGCCGGTCGACAGTACGCCGGAATAGACGCGCACGAAGGTGAGCGAGCCGACGAACGGATCGGTCATGATCTTGAAGGCCAGCGCAGCAAACGGCTCGTCATCGCTGGACAGACGCTCCACCGGTTCACCGGTGTTGGCGTCAACACCCTTGATCGCCGGCACTTCCGGGGGCGACGGCAGGTAATCGATGACGGCGTCGAGCATGGCCTGCACGCCCTTGTTCTTGAAGGCGGAGCCGCACAGCATCGGGAAAATCTCCAGATTGATGGTGCGCTTGCGCAGAGCCTTCTTGATCTCTTCCTCGGAAAGGTCGCCTTCCTCGAGGTACTTGTTCATCAGATCTTCTTCGGCCTCGGCGGCCGCCTCGACCATCTTCTCACGCCATTCGGCGGCGGTCGCCTGCAACTCGGCCGGGATGTCGGCGTACTCGAAGGTGGTGCCCTGATCCGCGTCGTTCCAGACGATGGCCTTCATCTTGATCAGGTCGACCACGCCCTTGAAACCTTCCTCGGCACCGATGGGGATCTGAATCGGCACGGGGTTGGCGCGCAGGCGCTCCTTCATCTGACGCACGACCTTGAAAAAGTCAGCGCCGGCGCGATCCATCTTGTTGACGAAGGCGATACGCGGCACATGATATTTGGTCGCCTGGCGCCACACGGTTTCCGACTGCGGCTGCACGCCGCCTACGGCGCAGTACAGCATGCAGGCGCCGTCCAGCACACGCATGGAACGCTCCACCTCGATGGTGAAGTCCACGTGCCCCGGGGTATCGATGATGTTGATACGGTGCTCGGGGAACTGCTGGGCCATACCCTTCCAAAAGCAGGTGGTAGCCGCGGAGGTAATGGTGATACCACGTTCCTGCTCCTGCTCCATCCAGTCCATCGTCGCGGCGCCGTCGTGCACCTCGCCAATCTTGTGGCTGACGCCGGTATAGAAAAGCACGCGCTCGGTGGTGGTGGTCTTACCGGCGTCGATGTGCGCGGAAATACCGATGTTGCGGTAACGCTCGATGGGGGTGGTACGGGCCACAGCTAAATCCTCTTCTACTTACCAGCGGTAATGGGCGAAGGCCTTGTTGGCCTCGGCCATGCGATGCGTGTCTTCACGCTTCTTCACGGCAGTGCCCTTCTGCTCATAGGCATCCATGATCTCGCCGGCCAGACGCAGGCCCATGGACTTCTCGCCACGCTTGCGGGCGGCATCCACCAGCCAGCGCATGGCCAGCGCCATACCGCGGTCATTACGTACTTCGATGGGCACCTGGTAGGTGGCACCACCGACACGACGGGATTTGACCTCGACCATCGGGCGGATGTTGCCCAAAGCCTTTTCGAACATGACCAGGGGCTCGGCCTTGCTCTTCTCGGCGATGCGATCCAGGGCGCCGTAGACGATCTTCTCGGCAACGGCCTTTTTGCCGCTCAGCATCAGGATATTGATAAAGCGGGACAGCATCTTGTTGCCGTACTTCGGATCCGGCAACACATCGCGCTTGGTGGCACTCGTTCTTCTGGACATACCCGTAATTCCTTAAACGATTAGGACTTCGGACGCTTGGCGCCGTACTTGGAACGACCCTGCTTGCGATCCTTGACGCCGGAGGTGTCGAGGGTGCCGCGCACGGTGTGGTAACGCACACCCGGCAGATCCTTCACACGACCACCGCGAATCAGGACCACGGAGTGTTCCTGCAGGTTGTGGCCTTCACCGCCGATGTAAGTGGTCACTTCAAAGCCATTGGTGAGGCGCACGCGGGCAACCTTACGCAGGGCCGAGTTCGGCTTCTTCGGGGTGGTGGTGTATACACGGGTGCACACACCGCGCTTCTGCGGGCAGCTGTCCAGCGCAGGAACCTTGCTCTTCTCTACGGGGCGTACCCGCGGCTTGCGTACCAATTGGTTAATCGTCGCCATTTGTCTCTTCGACTCCAGCCAAAATAAGCAACAGGCCGGCAAAACACCGGCCTGTGAAAAAGAAGCGGGATTCTAAGAACACGGAGGGGCTATGTCAATAGCAACCCCGCCGTCTCCGGTCCTTCCGCCGTATTTAACTACTCGCCGCTGCCGGTTTCGGCCGCCACAACCGGGGCGACCTCTTCGGTAGTCGGCATCTCGCCGGTCAGCTGATACCGCTTGCGCCGGCGCTCGTTGTGGTAGGCCAGGCCGGTACCGGCCGGGATCAGGCGTCCCACGATGACGTTTTCCTTCAGGCCGCGCAGTTCATCCATCTTGCCGGTGACCGCTGCATCCGTAAGGACGCGGGTGGTTTCCTGGAAGGACGCCGCGGAAATGAAGGACTCGGTGGACAACGAGGCCTTGGTGATACCCAGCAACTCGCGGTCGTAGGTGGCAGGCATCTTGCCCGCCCCCATGATCACCTCGTTCTCCTCCTGCACCCGGGCCAGTTCCAGCTGTTCACCCTGCAGGAACTTGGTGTCGCCGCCTTCCTTGATGGTGACCTTGCGCAGCATCTGCCGCACGATGACTTCGATGTGCTTGTCGTTGATCTTCACGCCCTGCAGACGGTAGACGTCCTGCACTTCGTTGACGATGTAGTTAGCAAGCGCTTCCACACCCTGCAGACGCAGAATATCGTGCGGCGTCGGTTCGCCTTCGACGATGACTTCGCCCTTCTCCACATGCTCGCCCTCGAACACGGTGACGTGGCGCCACTTCGGAATCAGCTCCTCATGCGGCTCGCTGCCGTCGGTCGGGGTGATGATCAGGCGCTGCTTGCCCTTGGTTTCCTTGCCGAAGCTGAGGGTACCGGAGATCTCCGCCAGGATGGCCGGCTCCTTGGGCTTGCGGGCCTCGAACAGGTCGGCCACGCGGGGCAGACCGCCGGTGATATCACGGGTCTTGGACGATTCCTGCGGGATACGGGCGACGACGTCACCCACACCCACCTCGGCACCGTCGGCCAGGTTGACGATGGCGCCGGCGGGCAGGAAGTAGTTGGCGGGCAGTTCGGTGCCCGGGATGAACACGTCATTGCCCTTCTCATCCACCAGCTTGACCATCGGACGCAGGTCTTTGCCAGTCGAGCCGCGCTGCTTGGGATCGGTGACCACCAGGCTGGACAGACCGGTGACTTCGTCGGTCTGGCGGTTGATGGTGACACCATCGACGAAGTCGGTGAAGCGCACGCGGCCGGCGATTTCCGTAATAACCGGATGGGTATGGGGATCCCAGGTAGCCACCACCTGGCCGCCCTTCACCGCATCGCCGTCGCCCACGCTGATCACCGCGCCGTAGGGCACCTTGTAACGTTCGCGCTCACGCCCGTTCTCGTCCAACACGGTCAGTTCGCCGGAACGGGATACCGCCACACGGTTGCCAGAGGCATGCTCGACCAATTTGATGTTGTGCAGACGTACCGCGCCGTTGTTCTTCACGGCGATGTTGTTGACTGCCGCCGAACGGGAGGCGGCGCCACCGATGTGGAAGGTACGCATGGTGAGCTGGGTACCCGGCTCACCGATGGACTGGGCCGCGATGACACCCACCGCCTCGCCTACGTTGACGCGATGGCCACGGGCCAGGTCACGGCCATAACAGGCGGAGCAGACACCATAACGGCTTTCGCAGGTAATCGGCGAACGCACATACAGGTGGTCGATGGACATATCCTCCAGCTTCGCCACCCACTTTTCGTCCAGCAGGGTGCCACGCGGGATGGCGACCTCGTCACTGCCGGAAACAAACACATCCTCGGCAGTCACACGGCCCAGCACGCGCTCACGCAGCGGCTCCACCACGTCGCCACCTTCGATCAGAGACTGCATGGTGATGCCCTGGCTGGTGCCGCAATCGTCTTCGGTGACGACCAGGTCCTGCGCCACGTCGACTAGACGGCGGGTCAGGTAACCGGAGTTGGCGGTCTTCAGCGCGGTATCAGCGAGACCCTTACGGGCACCGTGCGTGGAAATGAAGTACTGCAGAACCGACAGACCCTCACGGAAGTTTGCCGTGATCGGGGTCTCGATGATGGAACCGTCCGGCTTCGCCATCAGGCCGCGCATACCGGCCAGCTGACGGATCTGGGCGGCGCTACCACGGGCGCCGGAGTCGGCCATCATGAACACCGAGTTGAAGGACGGCTGACGCACGGTCTCGCCCTTGGCGTTGACCACCTCCTCCGAACCCAGCTTGTCCATCATCGCCTTGGCGACCTGGTCGTTGGTGCGAGACCAGATGTCGACCACCTTGTTGTAGCGCTCGCCGTTGGTGACCAGACCGGAGATGTACTGGTTCTCGATCTCCTTCACCTCGCTATCGGCACGGCCCAGGATATCGGCCTTCTCGTCCGGGATCACCATGTCTTCCAGACCGAACGACACGCCGGCACGAGTGGCGTAGCGGAAACCGGTATACATCAGGTGGTCGGCGAAGATCACCGTGTCCTTCAGGCCGAGGCGGCGGTAGCAGGTGTTGATCAGCTGCGAAATCGCCTTCTTGACCAGCGGACGGTTGACCAGCTCGAACGGCAGGCCGTCGGGCACGACGTCGAACAGCAGCGAGCGACCGACCGTGGTGTCCTTCAGGCTGATCTTTTCCTCACGCTCGCCCTGCTCATTGAACAGCACTTCGCGGATACGCACCTTGATGCGGGCCTGCAGTTCCACATTGCCGGTCTGATAGGCACGCAGCACCTCGGCGGTATCGGCAAAGACCATACCCTCGCCCTTGCCGTTGATGCGATCACGGGTCATGTAATACAGGCCCAGCACCACGTCCTGCGACGGCACGATGATCGGCTCGCCGTTGGCGGGCGACAGGATGTTGTTGGTGGACATCATCAGGGCGCGCGCTTCCAACTGGGCTTCCAGCGACAGCGGCACATGCACGGCCATCTGGTCACCGTCGAAGTCGGCGTTGAAGGCGGCGCAGACCAGCGGATGCAGCTGAATGGCCTTACCTTCGATCAGCACCGGCTCAAAGGCCTGGATGCCAAGACGGTGCAGGGTCGGGGCACGGTTCAGCAGCACGGGATGCTCGCGGATCACCTCAGCGAGAATATCCCACACCTCCGGACCTTCGCGCTCGACCATCTTCTTGGCCGCCTTGATGGTGGTGGCCAGGCCGCGGCGCTCCAGCTTGGAGAAGATGAAGGGCTTGAACAGCTCCAGCGCCATCTTCTTGGGCAGACCGCACTGGTGCAGGCGCAGGGTCGGACCCACCACGATGACGGAGCGGCCGGAGTAGTCGACACGCTTGCCGAGCAGGTTCTGACGGAAGCGGCCCTGCTTGCCCTTGATCATGTCGGCCAGGGACTTGAGCGGACGCTTGTTGGAGCCGGTGATGGCGCGGCCGCGACGGCCATTGTCCATCAGCGCATCCACCGCTTCCTGCAGCATGCGCTTTTCGTTGCGCACGATGATGTCCGGCGCCGCCAGATCCAGCAGGCGCTTGAGACGGTTGTTGCGATTGATGACGCGACGATACAGGTCATTCAGATCGGAGGTGGCGAAACGGCCGCCTTCCAGCGGCACCAGCGGACGCAGCTCCGGCGGCAGCACCGGCAGCACGGTCATCACCATCCACTCCGGCTTGTTGCCGGACTCGAGGAATGCCTCGATCAGCTTCAGGCGCTTGGTGTACTTCTTCAGTTTGGTCTCGGAGTTGGTGGTCGGCAACTCTTCGCGGATCTTGGTGGCCTCGGCCTGCAGGTCCATGCTGCGCAGCAGCTGGTAGATGGCCTCGGCGCCCATGCGCGCGTCGAACTCGTCACCATATTCCTCGATGGCGTCCAGATAGGCCTCGTCCGACAGCAGCTGGCCGCGTTCGAGCTGGGTCATGCCCGGATCGATCACCACGAAGCCTTCGAAATACAGCACGCGCTCGATGTCGCGCAGGGTCATGTCGAGCAACAGGCCCATGCGGGACGGCAGGCTCTTCAGGAACCAGATGTGCGCAGTGGGGCTGGCCAGCTCGATGTGGCCCATGCGCTCGCGGCGTACCTTGGCCAGGGTCACTTCCACGCCGCACTTCTCGCAGATCACGCCGCGGTGCTTGAGGCGCTTGTACTTGCCGCACAGGCACTCGTAATCCTTCACCGGGCCAAAGATCTTGGCGCAGAACAGGCCGTCACGCTCCGGTTTGAAGGTGCGGTAGTTGATGGTCTCCGGCTTTTTAACTTCGCCGAAAGACCACGAGCGGATCTTGTCTGGCGACGCCAGTCCGATGCGGATGGCGTCAAAGTCTTCAATCGGGCCTTGCTGCTTCAGAAGATTCAGAAGGTCTTTCACCGTGTGTCTCCTCAGTTGTCCGTCGCTTGCCGTTCGCTACAGCCGCCCGTAATACCGGGCGCCGCTCGCGTCGGACTAATCTTGTTCCAGCTCGATGTCGATACCCAGGGCACGAATTTCCTTGATCAACACATTGAAGGATTCCGGCATGCCGGCCTCCATGCGGTGATCACCGTCCACGATGTTTTTGTACATCTTGGTGCGGCCGTTCACGTCGTCGGACTTCACCGTGAGCATTTCCTGCAGGGTATAGGCGGCACCATAGGCTTCCAGCGCCCACACTTCCATCTCACCGAAACGCTGGCCGCCGAACTGGGCCTTGCCGCCCAGCGGCTGCTGGGTCACCAGGCTGTACGGGCCGGTGGAACGGGCGTGCATCTTGTCATCCACCAGGTGGTTCAGCTTCAGCATGTACATGTAACCCACCGTCACCTTGCGGTCGAAGGCATCGCCGGTACGGCCGTCGAACAGCGTCGTCTGGCCAGACTCGGGCAGGCCGGCCAGGCGCAGCATCTGGCGGATTTCCTCCTCGTGCACACCGTCGAACACCGGTGTTGCCATCGGCACGCCCTTCTTCAGGTTCATGCACAAGGCGATGATTTCCTCGTCACTGAAGCTGTCGAGGTCTTCCTTCTTGCCGCTGGTGTTGTAGATCTGGTCGAGCAACTTGCGCAGCTCGTCGACCTTGGCCTTCGCCTCGATCATGCGGCCGATCTTCAGGCCCAGGCCGCGCGCGGCCCAGCCCAGATGGGTCTCCAGCACCTGACCAACGTTCATACGCGACGGTACGCCAAGCGGGTTCAGCACGATATCGACCGGGGTGCCGTCGGCACTGTAGGGCATGTCCTCCACCGGAACGATCATGGAGATGACACCCTTGTTACCGTGACGACCGGCCATCTTGTCACCGGGCTGGATACGGCGTTTGACGGCGAGGTACACCTTCACCATCTTCAGCACGCCCGGGGCCAGGTCATCACCCTGGGTCAGCTTGCGCTTCTTGTCCTCGTACTGCTCCTCGAAGCTCTTGCGCAGCTGCTTGATCTGTTCCGCCACCACTTCCATCTGGGCATTGGCGTCTTCTGCCTTGAGGCGGATCTCGAACCACTTCTCCGTCGGCACTTCGGCCAGATAGGATTTGGTGATCTTGTCGCCAGCCTTCAGCTTGTTGGGACCACCGGCAGCGACCTTGCCCACCAGCATCTTCTCCACGCGCTGGAAGATGTCATCTTCCATGATGCGGCGTTGGTCCATCAGGTCCTTGCGCACCTGGGCCAGACCTTCTTCCTCGATGGCTTTGGCACGACTGTCCTTCTCCAGACCATCGCGGGTGAATACCTGCACGTCGATGACGGTGCCGTTCATGCCGGAGGGCACGCGCAGCGAGGTGTCCTTCACGTCGGAGGCCTTCTCACCGAAGATGGCGCGCAGCAGCTTCTCTTCCGGGGTGAGTTGGGTTTCGCCCTTCGGCGTGACCTTGCCCACCAGGATGTCGCCGGAGGTGACTTCGGCACCGATGTAGACGATACCGGCCTCGTCGAGACGGGCCAGGGCGCTCTCGCCCACGTTGGGGATATCGGCGGTGATTTCCTCGGGGCCGAGCTTGGTGTCACGGGCCACGCAGGTCAGCTCTTCGATATGGATGGTGGTGTAGCGATCCTCTTCCACCACGCGCTCGGACACCAGGATGGAGTCCTCGAAGTTGTAGCCGTTCCAGGGCATGAAGGCGACCAACATGTTCTGGCCCAGGGCCAGCTCGCCCAGGTCGGTAGCAGAGCCGTCGGCCAGCACGTCGCCGCGCGCAATCACGTCACCGGTGTTGACCAGCGGACGCTGGTTGACACAGGTGTTCTGGTTGGAGCGGGTGTACTTGGTCAGGTTGTAGATGTCCACACCCGACTCGCCGGCCTCGGTCTCGTTGTCGTTGACGCGCACCACGATGCGGCTGGCGTCCACCGAGTCCACCACGCCGCCACGACGCGCCACCACGGAGGTGCCGGAATCGATGGCCACGGCGCGCTCCATGCCGGTACCCACCAGCGGCTTCTGCGGGCGCAACGTCGGCACGGCCTGGCGCTGCATATTGGAACCCATCAGCGCGCGGTTGGCGTCGTCGTGCTCCAGGAACGGAATCAGCGACGCGGCCACCGAGACGATCTGCTTGGGCGAAATGTCCATGTAGTTGACCTTGTCGCGCGGCGACAGGGTGAACTCGTTCATGTGACGGCAGGACACCAGATCGTCCACCAGGTTGCCCTTGGCATCGACCTTGGCGTTGGCCTGGGCAATGACGAACTCGCCCTCGTCGATGGCCGACAGGTATTCGTATTCGTCGGTCACCTTGCCATCCACCACCTTGCGATAGGGGGTTTCCAGGAAACCGTAATCATTGGGACGCGAGAACACAGCCAGCGAATTGATCAGACCGATGTTCGGACCTTCCGGCGTCTCGATGGGGCACAGACGGCCGTAGTGGGTCGGGTGCACGTCGCGCACTTCGAAACCGGCGCGCTCGCGGGTCAGGCCGCCAGGACCCAGCGCGGAGATACGGCGCTTGTGGGTGATCTCCGACAGCGGGTTGTTCTGATCCATGAACTGTGACAGCTGCGAGGAACCGAAGAACTCCTTGATCGCAGCCGACACCGGCTTGGCATTGATCAACTCCTGCGGCATCAGTCCTTCGGACTCGGCCAGCGACAGGCGCTCCTTCACGGCACGTTCCACGCGCACCAGGCCGATACGGAACTGATTCTCAGCCATTTCACCCACGGAACGGATACGGCGGTTACCAAGGTGGTCGATATCGTCCACTACACCGTTGCCATTACGGATATCGATCAGCACCTTGAGGACATCAATGATGTCTTCCTTAGACAGCACGCCACTGCCGGTGACCTCTTTGCGGCCGACGCGACGGTTGAACTTCATGCGGCCAACAGCGGACAGGTCGTAACGATCTTCACTGAAGAACAGGCCCTGGAACAGGTTCTCGGCCGCTTCCTTGGTGGGAGGCTCGCCTGGACGCATCATGCGGTAGATCTCGACCAGCGCCTCCAACTGGGTGCGGGTCGGATCGATGCGCAGGGTGCTGGAAATAAACGGACCGTGATCCAGATCGTTGGTAAAGATCGTGCGGAAGCTGGTCACACCCGCCTGACGCATCTTGTCCACTACATCCAGGGTCAGCTCGTCGTTGGCCTGGGCCAGAACTTCGCCAGTCAAGGTATCGACCACATCGTGCGCCAGGGCCTTGCCGGCGGCAAACTCGTAGGGCACGTCGAGAGTCTTCACCTCGGCCTTGGCCATCTCGCGGGTATGACGCGCGGTGATACGGCGACCGGCCTCGACCAGCACCTTGCCCTTGATGGTGATGTCGAAATCGACGGTCTCGCCGCGCAGGCGTTCGGGCACCAGATCGACGGTCAAACCGTCCTTGCCGAAGGTAAACGTGTCGGTTTCAAAGAACATCCCGAGGATGTCCTCGTTGCTGTAGCCCAGGGCACGCAGCAGGATCGTCGCCGGCAGCTTACGGCGACGGTCGATACGTACGAATACGCTGTCCTTGGGATCGAATTCGAAGTCGAGCCAGGAGCCGCGGTAGGGAATCACGCGGGCAGAGAACAGCAGCTTGCCGGAAGAATGCGTCTTGCCCTTGTCATGCTCGAAGAACACGCCGGGGGAACGGTGCAGCTGGGAAACGATGACACGCTCCGTGCCATTGATGACGAAAGTGCCATTTTCGGTCATGAGCGGCAGCTCGCCCATGTACACTTCCTGCTCCTTGATATCCTTGACCGGCTTGGTGCCTGCAGGGGCATCCTTGTCGTAGATCACCAAGCGCACCTTGACGCGCAGCGGCGCGGCGTAGGTCATGCCGCGCAACTGGCATTCCTTGACGTCGAATACGGGGGTACCGAGGCGATAGCTCACGTACTCCAGCGCGGCATTACCCGAGTAACTGGTGATCGGGAATACCGAACGGAAGGCGGCGTGCAGACCCTGTTCACGCAGCGCCTCGGGCGCGGCATCAGGCTGCAGAAAACTACGATACGATTCCAGCTGAATGGCCAGAAGGTACGGGATATCCAGGATGCTGGGGCGTTTGCCGAAATCCTTGCGGATGCGTTTCTTCTCAGTAAACGAGTAGGCCATCAGAGTTCCTCAGCTTCGCTCATGTAGGTCCAGCAACCGCGCCGGATAGGATCCTTGCAGGCATTGCGGTTGCCGGGGGTGTTCGCTTCCGCTGCCCAGCGGAAAAAGGCCGGTGGCATATCAGCCACCAGCCGGTGTTACTTAAAGTAAAACAGCGCCATCCCTGGCGTTACGAATGAACCCATCAGGTTCCCCGTTGCTAGTCCGATAATGTCAGGTTCCCCCGACGCACGTCGTTCGTTATGGACTTCGCTTACTTCAGCTCGACCTTGGCGCCGGCTTCTTCCAGCTGCTTCTTGATGTCTTCGGCTTCGGCCTTGGACGCGCCTTCCTTCACGGTGGAAGGCACGCCTTCGACCATGTCCTTGGCTTCCTTCAGACCCAGGCCGGTGATGGCACGAACGGCCTTGATCACGTTGACCTTGTTGTCGCCGAAGCTGGTCATGATGACGTTGAACTCAGTCTGCTCCTCAGCGGCAGCAGCTCCACCGCCGGCGGCGGGGCCGGCAGCAACGGCTACAGCAGCGGTAACACCAAACTTCTCTTCCATCGCCTCGATGAGGTCAACGACCTCCATCACGGTCATGTTGGCAACGGCTTCCAGGATGTCTTCTTTGGTAACGGCCATGATACTAACCTCTGTAATTTCTGTTATCGACTGCATTCACGCAGCGGATTGAATGGTTTCCGGTTCCGAACTCAGGCAGCAGCGCCGGCCTTCTGATCGCGCACAGCGGCCAGAGTCGCGGCAAGCTTGCCCACGGGAGCCTTCATCACAGCCATCAACTGGCTGATAGCCTGCGGCTTGTTCGGGATACGAGCCAGGCGCGCCAGTTCGGCAGCCGGCAACAGCTTGCCGCCGATGGAAACAGCCCGGACCACCAACTTGTCGTTGCCCTTGACGAACTCGCTGATCACGCGACCAGCACCGCCCGGATCTTCCTGCGAAAACGCCACCATCAGGGGACCGGTCAGGGACTCCTGCAGACAAGCGAATTCGGTGCCTTCAACAGCACGGCGGGCCAGCGTGTTCTTGACCACGCGCACATACACACCTTCCTTACGCGCCTTGGTGCGCAGGTCGGTCATTTGAGCGGCGGACAGACCGGCATACTCCGCCACGACGACGGAGTGAGCCTTGCCAGCGACTTCGGCGACTTCGGCTACGATGGTCTTCTTTTGTTCAAGATTGAGAGCCACGCGAAATCACCTCTTCTCGTTACATAACGTGTACGGAGTGGGACAAGATACATCCCCTTCCGCACCACCCTTGATGGAGCCGGTCAACAACACCGGTTCCGCCTCACGGTGGCCCTCACAGGGGAACCTGACAGGGTGACACCGTCTACGCAGGCACCTCAGGGAGGCATTAAGCTTGCGCACCTGCGGTCTTCGACGTGCACCGGCGTTACTGCCGGCGGTCAAAAGTCATTACAAAGTGTTAGTGCAATCAGGCCAGTGAGGACTGATCCAGCACAATACCCGGGCCCATGGTGGTGGACACGGTGATCTTCTTCATATAGCTGCCTTTGGCGGTGCTCGGCTTGGCCTTCTGCAGGTCGGCGAGCAATGCCTGGAGATTTTCCTTCAGCGCGTTGGGTGCAAAGCCCACCTTGCCGATGGAGCAGTGGATGATGCCGGCCTTGTCGGTACGGTAGCGCACCTGACCGGCCTTGGCATTCTTCACGGCATCAGCGACGTTGGGGGTCACGGTACCAACCTTGGGGTTCGGCATCAGACCGCGCGGACCGAGGATCTGGCCGAGCTGACCGACGACGCGCATGGCGTCCGGCGAAGCGATGACCACATCGAAATCCATATTGCCGGCCTTCACCTGCTCAGCCAGGTCGTCCATACCGACGATATCGGCACCGGCGGCCTTGGCGGCCTCGGCGTTGGCCCCCTGGGTGAACACGGCGACACGCACGGTCTTACCGGTGCCATTCGGCAGTACGGTGGAACCACGCACCACCTGATCGGACTTGCGCGGATCGACGCCCAGGTTCACCGCCACATCAATAGATTCGACAAACTTGGCCTTGGGCAGCTCGTTCAACAGAGTGAATGCCTCTTCGGCAGCATAAAGCTTGCCGGGCTGCAGCTTCTCACGCACAGCCTTCATACGCTTGGTCAACTTGGCCATGGCTTATACCCCTTCCGTCTCGATGCCCATGCTGCGCGCACTGCCCGCGATGGTACGCACAGCGGCGTCCATGTCGGCGGCGGTCAGATCGGCCATCTTGGTTTTGGCGATTTCTTCCAGCTGGGCACGGCTTACCTTGCCCACCTTGTCACGATTCGGCACCTTGGATCCGGAGGTGATGCCAGCAGCCTTCTTCAGCAGAATGGAGGCCGGCGGGGTCTTGGTGACGAAGGTGAAGCTGCGGTCGCTATAGACCGTAATCACCACGGGAATGGGCAGACCCGGCTCAATACCCTGGGTCTGGGCGTTGAACGCCTTGCAGAACTCCATGATGTTAACGCCGCGCTGACCGAGAGCGGGGCCGACCGGGGGGCTGGGGTTGGCCTGTCCGGCCTTTACCTGCAGCTTGATATAAGCATCAATCTTCTTAGCCATGAGCTACTCCTAAGTGGGTGCAAGCGCCTTACGGCTCCCCTGTTACTGAATGTAAAAACGACCTAAGTCGCTACTACGCAATCAACCTTTCTCTATCTGACTGAACTCCAGGTCCACCGGAGTGGAGCGACCGAAGATCAGCACGGCAACGCGCAGGCGGTTCTTGTCGTAATCGACCTCTTCCACCACACCGTTGAAATCGTTGAACGGCCCATCGACGATGCGTACCACCTCGCCCGGCTCGAACAGCACCTTCGGCCGCGGTTTCTCGGTACCTTCCTGCACACGATCGAGAATCGCCTGGGCCTCTTTCTCGGTGATTGGCGCGGGACGATCGGCAGTACCGCCGATAAACCCCATCACACGCGGCACATCCTTGACCAGATGCCACGTCTCATCGGTCATTTCCATCTGCACCAGCACATAGCCGGGGAAAAACTTGCGATCGCTCTTGCGCTTCTGACCTTCGCGCATCTCGATCACTTCCTCGGTGGGCACCAGGATCTGACCAAACTTGTCTTCGAGGCCGGCGCGCTTCACGCGCTCTTCCAGCGAGCGCTTGACCTGGTTCTCATACCCGGAATAGGCATGGACTACATACCAACGCAAAGCCATTCCTCTACTCCCTTAACCCGTCAGCGAGCGCACCATCATGGCGAGCAAGGCGTCGAAGGCCCACATCAGCAGGCCCATGACCGTCACCATCGCCAGGATCACGAGGGTGGTCTGCATGGTTTCCTTGCGCGTCGGCCATACTACCTTGCGCACTTCCACTATCGCGCTACGCAGGAAGACCAGCCCGCTCGCGCCGACCTCGGTCTGCGCGGCTATAGCAACGGCGACACCAACGGCAACAAGCAGCCCCACCACACGCACAAACAGCATGAGGTCCGCAAAATAATAGAAGGCTGCGACGGCCCCAATCAGGACCACCGCCGCCAGTAGCAACTTGATTTTATCCGCCATTAACTGTCCACGCCGTCTGGTAGGCCGGCACTAAATAATGGCAGGCCAGGAGGGAATCGAACCCCCAACCTGCGGTTTTGGAGACCGCCGCTCTGCCAATTGAGCTACTGGCCTGTGACTCACAAAAACAAGGAGGCAGGCACAAGGCGTAAACCCTCGCGCCTGCCTTTATCCTTGCGACTGTTTCCCTTACTCGATGATCTTGGCAACCACGCCGGCGCCGACAGTACGGCCACCTTCGCGGATTGCAAAGCGCAGACCTTCTTCCATTGCGATGGGAGAAATCAGCGATACCTTCATGTTCACGTTGTCACCCGGCATCACCATCTCCACGCCTTCCGGCAGGTCGCACGCACCGGTCACGTCCGTGGTACGGAAGTAGAACTGCGGGCGGTAACCGTTGAAGAACGGGGTGTGACGGCCGCCTTCGTCCTTGCTCAGCACGTACACTTCGGCGTCGAACTTGGTGTGCGGCTTGATGCTGCCCGGCTTGCACAGAACCTGGCCGCGCTCCACTTCGTCACGCTTGGTGCCGCGCAGCAGCACGCCGACGTTGTCACCGGCCTGACCCTGGTCCAGCAGCTTGCGGAACATTTCCACGCCGGTCACGGTGGTCTTGGTGGTCGGGCGAATGCCCACGATTTCCACTTCCTCACCCACCTTCACCACGCCGCGCTCGATACGGCCGGTCACCACGGTGCCGCGCCCGGAAATGGAGAACACGTCTTCGATCGGCATCAGGAAGGCGCCGTCGATGGCACGCTCCGGTTCCGGAATGTAGGTGTCCAGGGCGTTGATCAGCTTCTCAATCGCCGGCACGCCGATGTCGGAGGTATCACCTTCCAGCGCCTTCAGCGCCGAACCCACCACGATCGGGGTGTCATCGCCCGGGAAGTCGTAGGAGGACAGCAGGTCGCGCACCTCCATCTCGACCAGTTCCAGCAGTTCCGCGTCGTCCACCATGTCGGCCTTGTTCATGAACACGACGATGTACGGCACGCCGACCTGACGGGCCAGCAGGATGTGCTCGCGGGTCTGCGGCATCGGGCCGTCGGCAGCCGACACCACCAGGATCGCGCCGTCCATCTGCGCCGCGCCCGTGATCATGTTCTTCACGTAGTCGGCATGACCCGGGCAGTCCACGTGGGCGTAGTGGCGGTTCGCGGACTCGTACTCCACGTGCGCAGTAGAAATAGTGATACCACGGGCCTTTTCTTCCGGCGCCGCATCGATCTGGTCGTAGGCCTTCGCCTCACCACCGAACTTCTTCGCCTGCACCACCGTCAGGGCCGCGGTCAGCGTCGTCTTGCCATGGTCCACGTGACCAATCGTACCGACGTTTACGTGCGGCTTCTTACGCTCGAATTTTTCCTTGGACATCGGACAAACTCCTCACGTTGGAACACATAATAATGAAACGTAAATTGGAGCCCATACCCAGACTTGAACTGGGGACCTCTCCCTTACCAAGGGAGTGCTCTACCACTGAGCTATATGGGCCTGAAATCTGCTCAGCCAGCTATTGGAGCGGGTGATGGGAATCGAACCCACGCCATCAGCTTGGAAGGCTGAGGTTCTACCATTGAACTACACCCGCATTGCCTGGCAAGGCCACCAGCCCAGCCTAACGGCCACTACTATATTCTGTTTGGTGGAGGGGGAAGGATTCGAACCTTCGAAGGCTGAGCCGTCAGATTTACAGTCTGATCCCTTTGGCCGCTCGGGAACCCCTCCGGAAACGAGCCCGCTATTCTGATAGAGGCGCGGGTTTCTGTCAACAGCAATACCCACCGATGAAAGAAGGTCCGCCTGCAGAAACAACCGGGGGACGGATGAGCCCACCCGTCCCCCTTGCGTATGGAGCTGGCGAGAGGATTTGAACCCCCGACCGGCTGATTACAAATCAGCTGCTCTACCAACTGAGCTACGCCAGCTGCGTCTGTTGCCGCGGCAAGCGGCGTATTCTAGGTAAACCCACCGGGGAAGGCAATTCAGCGACAGGCCAAGGCCGGGGTATCGCGTAGCTCGCGCGGCAACAGGCCACGCCAAGTCGCATTCTTTCCGTCATCGGCCCAATCAAATTCCACCCACCAGCGTTTCGCCGGCAAGGTGATCTCTTCGATACGCGGCACCAGCTTCAGCTCCCGAATCTGCTGCCCCCTTCTTTGTGCCGCATCCTTACTGGAATAAACACCGAGCGAAATGGCGTTAGCATTCTCCCCACTGCGTATCAGATAGAAGTCTTTGATACCACCTCGCTGCAGACGCTCCAGCACCGGCGTCGCCGCCGCAGGTGTAGCTACCGGTGGCAGCATCACCCAGTAGCGTTTAATCTCGCCCGCCTCCTCGCCCTGGCTGCGGACAGATGCCCCGCCCTGCTGCAAGGACTTGGTCACACCGGCCACCACCGACTGAGACTCGAAGCCCCCCAAACGCACACAGACTGCCGTACGAGGGGGAGGCAGTTCGGCCACCGGAGCAACGGGTTCATCCACTGCCGCCAGGTCGACCGGCGAGGCTACAGGCTCTGCCGCAGGTGCGGACCGGGGCGTGGCAGGCTCACGCCGTGCAGATAAGGGAGTATCAAGCTCGTGCAGCAGCACCAATCTCGGGCCGGCCGGTGTTGCCGCCCCCCCGTTCATGGTAACGGCCGGCGGCGCCTCCCCAGTCTGCTGCCAGTTCCACGCCAGCAGGACAAGATTGACTGCGACCATACAAAAAAAGAACCATTTCATCCCGCACTCCCCTGTTGCAGCACCAGCGTAGACAGCCCGTGCAACACCAGATCCGGTACGACATACGCCTCAGACTGCAACAAGGGCAGCAAAATTGCGGCATCGCCTCCGGTTAATACGCACACCGGCATATTGCCCAACAAATGGCGTGCCAAAGGCAACGCTTGCATCACCAGGCCGGCCGCCGCCCGCCCCGTTCCTGCCGTCACCGCTTCAGCCGTATCATGACCAAAGTCATCAATACCTGCCGCAGAGGCGATCCCTAGAGTAAAAGCGGCGGCGCCTCCTTCCAGTTGCCGGCGCATCAGCGCCAGGCCCGGCGCGATCCATCCACCGAAGTGCTCACCGTCTGCGCTCAGCACATCGACCGTCAACGCGGTGCCGCAGCCAACCACACAAAGATTTTGCGCGGCGAATTCCGGCAGATGATGTGCACCAATCAGCGCCAGCCAACGGTCGACACCCAATTGGGCAGGACTCCGGTAACCGCTGCGAATACCACAGGCCTCGGCGGTTGCTGAGACAAACTCGGGGAACGTGCCCCACCGGGCACGACACCACGCGGCCAAACTCGCGTTGACCTCGGCCCCAGCCACGCTGGCCACCACGACACGTCGAGGCGCAGGCTGCGCGCCCCACAAAGCAGACCACACCAGGTCCGGTAAATGTCCGCGGTACGCGGCTGGTTCACCAACCGACAAACTACCATCTTGCCACCGAGCCCATTTCACACGCGTATTGCCGATATCCAGCAATAACATCATCGCAGCGGCTCCCCTAGGCGCACCGATACCTCGCCAAAGTTGTGCCGCTGCAGTTCGCCATCGACATCGAGCAGCAACGAACCGTCGGGGGCGATGCCACGACCAATGCCACAGATCTCGGCTCCGGGTTGCAACAGGACCACCGGATTGCCGTACAGTAGATCCGCCTGGCGCCATTCGTGCTCGAACGCCGCCAGGCCCTGGTGCTGAAAGACCACAACCGCATCGATCAAGTGATGCAACAGGCGCCCGGCCAGCTGATTGCGTGAGACACCATCACAGATCGATGTGAGATCCGTCCAGGGCTGTTCGATTTCCTGACCGGCACGGGCGGGCATGGCCACATTCAGGCCGACGCCGACGACGACACGACAGGGGCCGCTCGATTCCCCGGCGATCTCTAGCAAAACTCCGCCGAGTTTGCGCCCGCGCCAATAGATATCATTCGGCCATTTGAGTGTCGTCTCCGCAACACCGGATTGGCGCAGCGCCCGGACCACCGCAACAGCAATGGCCAGGCTCAGCCCTGACAATCGTCCCATGCCGTCTTCAAAGCGGGAACGCAACGATAGATAGATATTGCTACCGAAAGGGGAACACCATAGCCGGCCCCGTCTGCCACGGCCGGCACTTTGATGCTCGGCTATGCAGGCAATCACGGGATGGTCGCCTTCCTGGCGCATCAGCCAGGCATTGGTCGAATCAACACTGTGAAGGACATCGAATGATTGCAGCTGCCGCCGTGTCTGTGCCGGAAGCTGCGCCAGGATGACATCGTGTTCCAACGGTTCGTAGGGCCGCGCCAACGCATAGCCACGTCCAGTGACAGCCTGTATATCAATGCCGAGTTCGCGCAGTGCCTGCAAAGCCTTCCATACCGCCGCGCGGGTCACGCCGGCATGGCGCGCCATCTGCTCGCCAGAATGAAAATGGCCATCAGCGAGCAATCGCAACAGCGTGTACTGCAATGAAGTCATGCGGAAATGGCGTTAGCACGGATGGATATTATTTGATGCGCACAGCCAGCACATCGCAGGGTGCTCCGTGCAGCACCGCATTAGCCGTCGACCCGAGCAACAGGGCAACCCCATGACGACCATGGCTGCCGACAACGATCAGATCGACCGCCTGATCGCGCGCGCAGCGCAAAATTTCGTTCTTGGTCGCCCCCAGGACGACGTGGCAGCGCTCCGCCAAAACGCCGAGCCGCTCACCAAGACGAACCAATTCCTGTTGAGCCTTGTCTGCGACTTCCTGTTCCAACCCAAGCGGCACAGCAGGAAAGACATCATAAGAAGGGTCAATGACCAGCGGTTCAACCACATGCACCAGCGACAACTCGGCGCCGCAAACCTGGCGCAGCGCCGACACCCGCTGCATCAGAGTCTCTGTCGCATTGGAAAAATCGACTGCCAACAGTATGTGTGTGTACGCGCCCATATGCCCCTCCCCGTCACCAACACCCGGAACAAGGTTACACGATACCGCGAGGCCGCCGGCAGCTCAAATAAAAACCCCCCGCAGGAAAACCTGCAGGGGGTTCGGGATAGAGCCTGGCAGTGACCTACTTTCGCATGAGGAAGCCTCACACTATCATCGGCGCTGAGTGGTTTCACTTCCGAGTTCGGAAAGGGATCGGGTGGTTCCCACTCGCTATTGCCGCCAGGCAAACTGGTTGTCGAAGCGGCCGCAGCCACTCCAACGAATTCGGTAGTCGTATCAAAACACTTGGGGCGAATGCCACCCAAAATACTTGGGTGTTATATGGTCAAGCCTCACGGTCAATTAGTACTGGTTAGCTACACACATTACTGCGCTTCCACACCCAGCCTATCAACGTCGTAGTCTTCGACGAACCTTTAGGGACCTCGAAGGTCCAGAGAGATCTTATCTTGAAGGAGGCTTCCCGCTTAGATGCTTTCAGCGGTTATCCCGTCCGTACATAGCTACCCGGCTGTGCCATTGGCATGACAACCGGAACACCAGAGGTACGTCCACTCCGGTCCTCTCGTACTAGGAGCAGCTCTTCTCAAATCTCTAACGCCCACGGCAGATAGGGACCGAACTGTCTCACGACGTTCTAAACCCAGCTCGCGTACCACTTTAAATGGCGAACAGCCATACCCTTGGGACCGGCTACAGCCCCAGGATGTGATGAGCCGACATCGAGGTGCCAAACACCGCCGTCGATATGAACTCTTGGGCGGTATCAGCCTGTTATCCCCGGAGTACCTTTTATCCGTTGAGCGATGGCCCTTCCATACAGAACCACCGGATCACTAAGACCTACTTTCGTACCTGCTCGACTTGTTGGTCTCGCAGTCAAGCGCGCTTTTGCCTTTATACTCTACGACCGATTTCCGACCGGTCTGAGCGCACCTTCGTACTCCTCCGTTACTCTTTAGGAGGAGACCGCCCCAGTCAAACTACCCACCATACACTGTCCTCGATCCGGATAACGGACCTGAGTTAGAACCTCAAAGTTGCCAGGGTGGTATTTCAAGGTTGGCTCCACTGCAACTAGCGTCGCAGTTTCAAAGCCTCCCACCTATCCTACACAAACAACTTCAAAGTCCAGTGCAAAGCTATAGTAAAGGTTCACGGGGTCTTTCCGTCTTGCCGCGGATACACTGCATCTTCACAGCGATTTCAATTTCACTGAGTCTCGGGTGGAGACAGCGCCGCCATCGTTACGCCATTCGTGCAGGTCGGAACTTACCCGACAAGGAATTTCGCTACCTTAGGACCGTTATAGTTACGGCCGCCGTTTACCGGGGCTTCGATCAAGAGCTTCGCCTTGCGGCTGACCCCATCAATTAACCTTCCGGCACCGGGCAGGCGTCACACCCTATACGTCCACTTTCGTGTTTGCAGAGTGCTGTGTTTTTAATAAACAGTCGCAGCGGCCTGGTCACTGCAACCCTCTTCTGCTCCAGCCGCAGGGCCTTCACATACAAAGGGCACACCTTCTCCCGAAGTTACGGTGCTATTTTGCCTAGTTCCTTCACCCGAGTTCT
This sequence comes from Sulfurivermis sp., assembly GCF_059410345.1. NCBI lineage: Bacteria > Pseudomonadati > Pseudomonadota > Gammaproteobacteria > Thiohalomonadales > Thiohalomonadaceae > Sulfurivermis > Sulfurivermis sp. The sequence continues at coordinate 119,812 of NZ_JBLJDO010000005.1, forward strand.
CTCAAGCGCCTTGGGATACTCACCCTGTCCACCTGTGTCGGTTTCGAGTACGGTCTTACGTTACCTGAAGCTTAGAGGATTTTCTTGGAAGCATGGCATCAACCACTTCGCTGCCGTAGCAGCTCGTCATCACATCTCAGGATATGTGCTCCCGGATTTGCCTAAGAGCACTCCCTACATGCTTAAACC